>CAZFPG010000211.1:0-4106 GCA_964521055.1 uncultured Marinobacter sp. | reverse complement strand
CTGGCCGCCACCTTCACCAAAATCTACCGCGACCTCAAGCCCTTCTGGGATGCGGAAGCCATCGAACTGGTTCATCAGGGCAGGCATCCGCTGTCTTTCGAGCAACTCACTGTTATCAAAAGTCACGAAGATCATCTGAACGCCGTGGAGTACCTGGCAAAATCCCACCGGCCTTGTGTGGTTCTGGCTGGCTCTGGCATGTGTGCGGGCGGTCGGGTAGTAAACTACCTCAAGGCTATGTTGGCGGATGAGCGCAATGATGTACTCTTTGTGGGTTACCAGGCCAGGGGCACGCCGGGGCGGGATATGTTGGAGTACGGGCCCCGTGGCGGTTGGGTAAAGCTGGATGGCGAGCGTTACGATATCCGCGCCCGGATACATCAGGTGGGTGGTTACTCAGCGCACGCGGGGCAATCGGATCTGGTGCGGTTTGTCAGTGGTATTGAGTTGCCGCCTTCGGAGATCCGGATTGTGCATGGAGATGCCGGGGCGAAGCGGGCTTTAAAAGGCATACTTAAAGGCAATTTGAGCTCTAGCATTCTTATTCCGGGCTGAAGCGTGTTATTTCCAGTTCTATGGTGATGCGACATCTTCAGATAGAATGCCTTTTGTAGTTTGAATATGGAAAAGATAGCCATGAATCAGCTTATTGAACAGGCTCAACAGGGTATAGAGCGTTTGTGTTTGGAACACCACGTCAAATACTTGGCTGTGTTTGGATCTGCTACAAGTGGCGCGTTCACTCCCGAGAGTGATGTGGATTTACTTGTTGAGTTTGAAGAGGGCCTATCGGCTCGCGAATATTCTTCCGACTATTTCGGGCTGAAAGCCGAATTGGAAGCCATTCTTGGCCGGGATGTTGACTTGGTAACCGTCAACTCGTTAACCAATCCTTATTTCCGCGATACCGTTATGTCAGAGCAGCAGGCGCTCTATGCAGCATGAAGCGTTGAAGTATCTCTATGACATTAAGGTTGCTGCTGAGAAGATACAGCGTTTCACGCGGAGCAAAGGGGAATCGGACTACCTTGCTGACGAGTTACTGCAGTCTGGGACAGAGCGCCAATTTGAAATTATAGGCGAGGCAATTGGCCAGTTGCACAAGTTGGATTCAGCCGTAGCCGAAAAAATCCCTGATTTCAGAAAGATGATTTCCTTTCGCAACATCTTGATTCACGGGTACGCCAGTGTGGACCCAGTTATTGTTTGGGGTGTGGTGGAAGAGAATCTTTCGGACTTGCTGGCGTGTGTTGAGAATATGCTTGGAGATGATTAGGTGATCATCTCCGAACGCAGGACACTTTAAATCTTTGGTAAATGGAATGTGACCTATGAAGAAAATCGCCGTAGTCGGCCTTGGATATGTCGGCCTGCCTTTGGCAGCAGCTTTTGGGGAAAAGCGCGAGATTGTCGGCTTTGACATTAATGCAAAGCGCATCGCGGAATTAAAGGACGGGGTGGATTTTACCCGTGAAGTTTCCCGGGAGGAACTGGCGGCTTCAAAGGGGCTGTCGTTTGCGGATTCCCTGGACGGTATTCGCGACTGCCAGATTTACATTGTGACGGTTCCCACGCCAATTGATGAATTCAAGTCCCCGGATTTAACACCGCTGGTTAAAGCCAGTGAGAGTGTAGGGAAGGTGCTCAAGCGTGGTGATATTGTTATTTATGAGTCCACGGTATATCCCGGTGCTACGGAAGAGGTTTGTGTTCCCATTCTGGAAAAGGTGTCCGGCCTTGTTTTCAATCAGGACTTCCACGCCGGTTACAGCCCGGAGCGTATTAATCCCGGTGATAAAGAGCACCGTGTAACCACCATTAAAAAGGTGACGTCAGGCTCAACACCGGAAATTGCCACGGAAGTGGATGAGCTTTACGCCGGCATTATTATCGCCGGTACCCATAAAGCCAGTTCCATCAAGGTGGCTGAGGCAGCCAAGGTGATCGAGAACACCCAGCGTGATTTGAATATTGCGCTGATGAATGAGTTATCGATGATTTTCTCAAAACTTAAAATCGATACCCATGAAGTACTCGCTGCTGCCGGGACCAAGTGGAACTTCCTGCCCTTCAAGCCGGGCCTGGTTGGCGGCCACTGTATTGGTGTGGACCCGTACTACCTGACCCACAAGGCCCAGGCCATTGGCTATCACCCGGATATTATCCTGGCTGGCCGCCGGGTAAATGACAATATGGGGCCCTATGCAGCCTCTGAACTGGTTAAGGCGATGATCAAAGCGGAGCATACTATAGCGCATGCCCGGGTACTGATTATGGGCTTTACCTTCAAGGAAAATTGTCCCGATTTGCGCAATACCCGTGTTATTGATGTGGTTAAAGAGTTGTCTGAGTTCGGTTGTAAAGTGGACATAATGGATTGCTGGGCAAATAACGAAGAAGCCGAGCATGAGTATGGTGTTTCATTGCATCAGAATCCGGAGAAAGGCCAGTATGATGCGGTTCTTCTGGCGGTACCCCACCGTGAATATGCGGCGCTTACTTCCAATGAATTGCGGGAATATCTGAAAGATAATGGTGTGCTGTTTGACCTCAAGGGTGTGTTGCCATTGGGCGAGGCCGATTTGCGGCTGTAATCCTGATATTATTTAAATAAAACCAGCCTTCGGGCTGGTTTTTTTATGGGTTACTATTTCGTAAATGAATTATTTTGCCATGTGCCAAATTATCCATTATTATCGGTTTTGACTTATCGGTCATTTCAATTGTAGTGAATTTATTAAGGGTTTATATCCATGGCAAAGATTAACGATTACTACCAGAAAAAACAGCTTATGGAAAAGCTCTCTGAAGAACTGGCGAAGCTGGAGCAGGACCAGGCACTGAAGGGCGAACTGGAGTTTGAAAACAAGGTTCGCGAGTTGATGAAAAAGTATGACAAATCGCCGAAGGACGTTCTTCAGATCCTGGGTGCGATTGATCCTTCGATTGCTGGTGCCAAGGCTGATACTTCCACTGGTGGCCGTCCGAAGCGCCCGATGAAAACCTATAAGAACCCGCACACCGGTGAAGTGGTTCAGACCCGTGGTGGTAACCACAAGGTGTTGAACGAGTGGCGGAAGAAGCATGGGAAGGAAACTGTGCAGGGTTGGCAGCAGGATTGATAGGCCCCGCCCCCTCTCCCCCGGCCCCTCCCCCTCGAGGGGGGAGGGGAGCTTATGGGTTTGAGGTGTGCGGGTATCGCTGTTTAGCCCCTCTCCCCTTGCGGGAGAGGGGGCTTACCCCTCCCCAAAAACCACCACCTTATTCCTCCCCCCTTCCTTCGCCGCGTACAAAGCCTCATCCGCCTGCTGCAACCACTGCATATGATTCTCCGGCCCGTCTGTTAATGGGGCGATGCCGATGCTGACGGTGTATGTAATCGGTGCCGCGGTGGTTTGTACGGTGCTGTTCTGGATGGTTTCGCGGATGCGTTCGCAGATGATGCGGGCACCTTCTTCGTCGGTTTCCGGCAGGATGATGCCGAATTCCTCACCACCATAGCGGCCAGGGCTGTCGGCCTGGCGCAGGCTGTCTTTCATGACTCTGGCGGTGTATTTGATCACTTCGTCGCCGGCCAGGTGGCCGTGGGTGTCGTTGACCGGTTTGAAGTGGTCTATGTCGAACATCACCAGGCAGGTGGGGTGGCCGTAGCGGCGGTAGCGTTCGAACTCGGCGTCAATAAGGTTTTCCCAGGTGCCGCGGTTGAGCAGGCCGGTAAGGCGGTCGGTCATGCTCAGTTTGGCCAGCTGTTGGTTGGCCTTCTCCAGCGCCCGCTTGCTGGTGGCGATGTCGGTGACGTCGTAGATCATCAGGCAGATTTTATCGACCTCGCCGTCTGGCCCGGAGAGAGGGCTGATGGTCAGGTTCTGGAACATATAGTCTTCGGTGCCGGTAATCGGCCGGGTGTTGCGGAAGCGGAACAGGTAGGGGCGTTGCTCCCAGGATGTGAAAGCCCGGGTGTTGAGCATGGCCACCGAGTCTGCCTTGCGGGTCAGCCAGGCCTGGGGGATGTCGGGGAATACATCGAACAATACCTGCTCGCGTATTTTGCTGGCGGTGATGCCGCTGTGATGTTCCATGAAGCCATTCCAGGCCTGCACGCGGAA
>CAZFPG010000210.1:0-6273 GCA_964521055.1 uncultured Marinobacter sp. | reverse complement strand
TAGGGCAGCAACTGCTCCTCGGCCTTGCGGACATGGTGGTCGGTGTATTCCACCGTGGAGCCCCGGGGCGCACTGGTGGGCATGATGATGACACCCCGGTCTTCTGTGGGTGCCAGCTCCTGGGGTAATTTCGGGAACACCACCACTGCCATGATCAACCCCACAACACCAAGGCCGAGCAGCAGGCCGGGCTGGCGCAGGGAGAACCGCAGCAGACGCGCGTAACCGTTGGTGAGGCCGTTGAGTGCCCGCTCGCTGGCCGCCCACAAACGATGGCCTTCTTCCGTTTCCGGGCTGTGCCTCAGCCACTTGGAACACAGCATGGGGGTCAGGGTAAGCGCCACGATACTGGACACCACCACGGCCGCGGCCAGGGTAAAACCGAACTCCGCAAACAGGCGGCCGACATTGCCGCCCATGAAAGAGATGGGCACAAACACCGCAACCAGCGTCAAGGTGGTGGCAATAACCGCAAACGCCACCTGCCGGGCACCGCGATAGGCCGCCAGCAGGGGAGGTTCACCCTCGTCGATGCGCCGCTGGATGTTCTCCAGCATGACAATGGCGTCGTCCACCACCAGGCCGATCGCAAGAATCACCGCCAACAACGTCAGCACGTTGATGGAAAAACCGAGTGCCCCCAGGCCGATAAATGCACCGATCACCGCCACCGGAATGGTGACCGCCGGAATCAGTGTCGCCCGCCAGGAGCGCAGGAACATGAAGATTACAAGAATGACCAGGGACACCGCGATGGCCAGGGTGAACACAACCTCCTTGATCGAGGCCCGGATAAAAATGGACTCATCGTAGCTTTCGGCAATGGCTATTTCCGGAGGAAGGGTATCGCGAATCCTGTCCAGTTCCGCCCTGACCAGATCCGACACTGCCACGGTATTGGACTTGGACTGGCGGATAATGCCCATACCAATAGCTGTCTGGCCATTGGCCCGCAGACGGCTGGTGTCGGATTCCACCCCCATCTGCACATTGGCAACCTCGCCCAGGCGCAACAGGTCGTTGCCGTCACGGCGGATCACCAGATTGCGGAACTCCTCCACCTCCGACAGACGTCCCTTGGCACGCACGGTGAAGTCCCGGGTGGAGGATTCCACGGAACCTGCAGGCAGCTCCACGTTATTTGATCGCAGTGCCTGCTCCACCTCGGAGACGGTAATATCCCGGGCGGCCAGCCGCTCACGGTCCAGCCATACCCGGATGGCGTACCGGCGTTCACCACCGATACGGACATCGGCCACACCATCAAGCACCGACAGCCGGTCTGCCAGTACCCGGTCGGCGAAATCACTGAGTTCGGCGCTGTCCCAGACATCACTGCGCAGGGTGATCCACATCATCGGGCGGGCATCGGAGTCCGCCTTGCTCACCACCGGTGGGTCGGCTTCCTCCGGCAGGTTACTGGCAACCCGGGCAACCGCATCCCGGACATCGTTGGCGGCAATATCCACATTGCGGGAGGTATTGAATTCGATGGAGGTGCGGGATTCACCCTGTTCGGTGCTGGACTCGATGGACCGGATACCCTCAATGCCGCTGATTGCCCCTTCGATCACCTGGGTAATCTGGGTGTCCACCACTTCCGCTGCCGCACCGATGTAATCCGTGGAAATCGACACCACGGGCGGGTCAATGTCCGGGTATTCACGCACCGGCAAGCCCCGCAGCGCGGCAAGACCGAAAACCAGGATCAGAAGACTGATAACGGTGGCGAAAACCGGCCGTTTGATGGAAATATCCAAGAGGATCATGGATCAGGACTCCCGGGAGCTGGCGAATCGGTTATCCGGAATTGCGTTGTCGTCATCCACCACGTCGATGCGGTCACCACTGCTGAGGCGATCCTGACCGGTAACAATCACCCGGTCCTCCAGGGATAGTCCTTCAGACACCTCCACCAGGCCCGGGGACCTGGAGCCCAGGGACACGGATATCCGGCGAGCAATACCGTCCTCAGCAATAAAGACATACTTGTCATCGCCGCGAATCATGACTGCCTGCTCGGGGATTACCAGCGCTTCCCGTTCCCGCAGGGTCAGGTTGGCAGACATGAACTGCCCCGGCCGCAATTTGCCCTCGGGATTGTCGATAATCGCCCGCACCGGCAATGTGCGGCTGAGTTCGTTGATCCGGGTGCCAAGTTCCACCAGTTCGCCCTGAAATCCTTCACCCGGGTAGGCCGGCGAGGTGCCACGTACCATCTGTCCCATTTGAACCTGACCCAGGAAACGCTCGGGAATGGAGAAGCCCAGTTCCATGCGATCCGTCGAATCCAGGGTGGCCACCGAGGTTCCGGAAGCGAGGTAAGCACCAAGGCTGATCTCACTGAGGCCGATTACACCGTCAAAAGGCGCTTCAATGCGATGGTTATCAAGACGGGTCCGGGCTGATTCACGCTGGGCCTCTGCAACATCCATGGCCGTACGAAGTTCATCCACCTGGGACCGGGAAATGCTGTTGTTGGCCTGCAGACGTTGCGCCCGCTCATACTGGCGGCGGGCGTCCGCCAGGGTGGCTTCCGCTACCTTCAGGTCGGCCCTGGCCTGGCGGTCATCAAGACGCAACAGCAGCTGCCCACGGCTGACCCGCTTTCCACTGTCCAGATTCATTTCCACCACACGGCCACTGACTTCGGTGGTCAGCTCCACCTGGTCGAGGGCCCGCAGGTTACCGACCGCGTTGACGGAATCGCGCACCACCTCCATGATCGGGCTGATCGCGTTGACCTTGCTTGCCGGGCGCTCTCTCTGCGCACTTTCGGTGCCCTGCTGGGCAAAGTACTGCCAGGAGAAGGCACCTCCAGCCGCCAGGACTACCAGTACCAGGGCGATCAGCCATTGCTTGAGCATAATATTCTCTGTCCGATTGTGTTTTCTTCGCCGTTGGCACCAGTGGGTACCGTTCCGTTATTTCCTGCTGATCACCAGCACAACTTCACCCACTTCAATCCCCCACTTGGTCATGGTGGTCTGGTTGATCAGGGTGTCAGGGGTAATCAGGTACATCCAGTCGTCCATACGCACGTCTATAGTGTCATCGCCATATGACACCCGCAGGACATAATTCATATTAATGGAGTTACCCTGCCACCGCATGGTGCCTGGTTCCACCACATCCCCGGCGTCCGCATGCAGGGCACCGTTATCCGGGGTCAGCGTCCAGACCCGGGTCTGAACCTCGCCATCGTCGAAACGGAACTCCTCATCCAGCGTGCCAACGCCATCGCTGTTCCAGCTGGCGGAAATATCCGCATCAAAGGTGCGGATGACTTCCCCTGAAAAATCCTTGACCACGCCCCGCGCGGAAAGCTCGCCGGTGAAAAATTCCTGGGGGGTCAGTACCGGTTTGCGATCCCTGTAGTCTTCCAGCGCAGGCCCGGCGCAGCCAGCAAGTAGTGCTGTGGATAACAATACCCACAGATAGCGGGTCAAACCAGTGATGGTCTTCAATCCGGCTGAACTTTGCATGACTTTTACACTCTTGGCACGTTGTGAATCAATAAGGGGCCTTTCAGATACGCCAGGAGTGCCGTTACCGATCAATACCGGGTCCGTCCGTAGCCGGTTTCGTCATTTCAGCCAATTGTCCATTCTGACAACGGCAATGGCGATTTCCGTCAATGGCAGGCCGCCGGCAATGCCGTAAAACATGTGGCAACAGAAGGCTGCCAGCCTTCGCCAACGCTGCAAACAGAATCACAGAGGTATTGCCATGCCGGTTTACAAGGCGCCCCTACGCGACATGAAATTCCTGCTCAATGAAGTGTTTGACTACGCCGGGCACTACACACGGCTCCAGAGCGGTGAAAACGCCACCCCGGATATTGTTGACGCCATCCTCAACGAGTGTGGCCGATTCTGTGAGGAAGTCCTGAGCCCGCTTTACCAGAGTGGTGATGAAGAAGGCTGTAAACTGGAAAATGGCGAAGTAACAACCCCGAAGGGCTATCCAGAGGCCTATCAGCAATACGCCATGGGCGGTTGGCAGGGCCTGTCGGCACCGGAGGAATACGGCGGCCAGGGCCTGCCTGCGTCCATGGGACTGTTGAAGCAGGAAATGATGGGCACCGCCAACTGGCCTTTCTCCATGTACCCCGGCCTGTCCCTGGGGGCCATGAACACCATTTTCCTCCACGGCAGCGAGGACCAGAAGCAGACCTATCTGGTGCCCCTGACCGAAGGCCGCTGGGGTGGCACCATGTGCCTGACCGAGCCCCAGTGCGGTACCGACCTCGGACAGGTGAAGACCAAGGCCCAACCCCAGGCAGATGGCAGCTACAGGCTTTCCGGTACCAAGATTTTCATCTCCTCCGGGGATCATGACCTGACCGAGAACATTGTCCATATCGTGCTGGCCCGTCTGCCCGACGCCCCCAGGGGCACCCGGGGTATCAGCCTGTTTATTGTTCCCAAATTCCTGCCGGACGGTAATGGTGGCGTTGGTGAGCGCAACGGCGTCAGCTGTGGCAGCCTGGAAAAGAAAATGGGCATCAAGGCCTCAGCCACCTGTGTACTGAACTTCGACGATGCCACCGGGTTCCTCATCGGCCCCGAGAACGAAGGCCTGAACTGCATGTTCACCTTTATGAATACAGCCCGTATAGGCACCGCCATCCAGGGCGTGGGCCCGGCTGAGCTGTCCTACCAGTGGGCACTGGATTACGCCAGGGAACGCCGCTCCATGCGGGCGCTGTCCGGCAAGAAGGAGCCGGACCAGGTAGCGGACGCGCTGATCCACCACGCGGATGTACGCCGCATGCTGCTGACCCAGAAAGCCATTGCCGAAGGTGGCCGTGCGATGCTGTATTACGCTGCACGCCTGGCAGACCATATGGTGGAAGGCCATACGGCCGGCGATGATAAAAAAGCGGAAGCCTACGATGACAAGCTGGGCTTCCTTACCCCGATATTGAAAGGCTTCCTGACCGAACTGGGTAACGAGGCGGCCAACCTGGGTGTGCAGGTTTTCGGCGGGCACGGCTACATTCGCGAACACGGCATGGAACAGATCGTCCGTGATACCCGCATTGCCACCCTGTACGAGGGCACCACCGGTATCCAGGCGCTGGACCTGCTCGGCCGCAAGGTATTGCTGATGACCCAGGGCGGGGCAGTGCGGGAGTTCACTCTCAGGATTGCCAACTTTGCCCGCAAGACACTGACCGACAAACGGGTGAGACCCTTCTCGCTGGAGTTGCTCAAGCTTACGGCCCAGTGGAACCTGCTCACCGTTCGCCTGATGCTGGCGGCCCGCAAAGACCGCGACATGGTCAGCTCGGCGGCCAACGACTTCCTGATGTACAGCGGCTACGTCACCATGGCCTATATGTGGGCGCGGATGGCTGCGGTTGCCTCCGAGAAACTCGAGAAGGGCGGCGATGACTCAGTGGAGTTCTATCAGGCCAAACTGGCCACAGCGGAGTTCTACTACGAACGCCTGCTGCCCAGAGCCCAGGCCCACGCCACCAGCATGCTCAGCCCCAGCAGGAACCTGATGCAGCTGGATGCTGAGCACATGGCATCCCATGGCTAGCGTTGGCAAAAGCTGGCTCCGCTAACCCCCCGCTGTCGGCCACGCATGGCCATCGCCAACGATTGCAGCCGCGCGGAGCTGGCCATCCGGGAGCGAAAGGTGCGTTCCAGGGAGGGCCGGTCTGGCAGATCGATAGCGGGCATCCTGGGGAATTGAACCAGGGTGAAATTTAAATGAGAACAATTACTATTGATATTAAAGAGTGACACTAATAAACTCACTTGCCTTCCCCAACCGTACTCAAGAAAGCGAAGGTATGGGCTCTGTTACCCACAGCGAGCCTCAACGTGGGTGAGCAACAACTGGCCTGATGGCACAACAGCTCCATGACACCATTCATTACCCCCTGCGCCTATCCACCCAACCTGCCGTCTGGATTCGACCAGTACTGGTGTAAATACAATCGGGATGGCTACAGGGACAGCCTGTATCCTACTCTGGGCATTCCTTTCCCAATCTCGTTGAATCGCGCTGTCGCCAAACGCAGGGCGGAGTTTCTCGCCGGTCGGTATTGCGCCAGCAAGGCACTGTCAACACTGGGCCTTGGCAAAGAGCCCGTAGAGATCGGGCCACACGGATGTCCATTATGGCCCCGCGGTGTCAAGGGCTCGATCAGTCACAGCCGGGCTTGGGCCTGCGCGCTTGTCAGCAATGATCCCAAAACCCGAAGCATCGGCGTCGACATCGAAAACATCGTCAGCAAGGACACGCTGGAACAATCCC
>CAZFPG010000209.1:0-6322 GCA_964521055.1 uncultured Marinobacter sp. | reverse complement strand
ACGAGCCTTTCAGGCCAATCTCGAAACTGTCGATGTAGGCATTGGGCTCTCTGGGAGTGAAGGCCACGCCGTCGATCAGCTCGCCCTGGTGCGGGCGGGTGAAGTTTTCTGCGTCCAGGTCCGGGAAGTCCTCTGCACTGAGGGTGCCATCCTCGATCAGCGAGCGGGCGGCTTCCTTGTAGATATCGGCGCGATAGACCCTGGCAGCCGTTTCCATGTACCAGTCGTCGGACTTCGGCTCCGGGATCTGGCCCCAGCGGCGCATCTGGCTCAGGTACCAGATGGCATCGGAGGGATACGGATAGGTGGCGTAGTAGCGGAAGAACACGTTGAAGTCCGGTACGTTCCGCACATCGCCTTTCTCGTATTCGAAGGTGCCGGTCATGGAGTTGGCGATCACGTCTTCGTCAGCCCCGACATAGCTGGAGCGGGACAGGATTTTCACTGCTTCCTCGCGATTGGCGTTGTCGTTCTCATCCAGCCAGTGGGCCGCACGGATCAGTGCACGCAGCAGTCTCAGGTGGGTGTTGGGATATTTCTCGGCCCAGCCTTCAGTTACCCCGAACACTTTCTCCGGATTGTTGGGCCAGATTTCGTAATCAGTGATCACCGGCACACCAATGCCTTTGAAAACCGCCTGCTGGTTCCATGGTTCGCCCACGCAATAGCCCTGAATAGTGCCGGCCTCCATGGTGGCCGGCATTTGCGGTGGCGGCGTGACGGACAGGTGCACGTCGGCGTCGATGGTGCCGCTGGTGTCTCCCCGCTGTGGGGCATAGAGCCCGGGGTTCAGGCCACCGGCGGCCAGCCAGTAACGCAGCTCGTAGTTGTGGGTGGAGACCGGGAATACCATGCCCATACGAAAGCGCTCGCCCTCGTCACGGTACTGTTCGATGACGGGTTTCAGGGCAGCGGCACTGATGGGGTGGGCGGGCTTGCCTTCGTCATTCCTGTCGATGTGGGGGCTCATTTCTTCCCACACATCATTGGAAACGGTAATGCCGTTGCCGTTCAGGTCCATACTGAACGCGGTGATGATATCCGCTTGGGTGCCGTAGCCAATAGTGGCTCCGAGGGGCTGGCCCGCCAGCATGTGGGCACCGTCCAGGGTGCCGGTTACCACGCCGTCCAGCAGCACTTTCCAGTTGGCCTGGGCTTCCAGCTCCACAAACAGACCTTCATCCATAAAGAAGCCCTGTTCCCAGGCGATGGCCAGTGGGGCCATGTCGGTCAGTTTGATGAACCCCAGCCTCAGGTCCGGCTTTTCCGCCGGCCCGATTTCGGCGTGTGCGGTGCCGGTTCCCGCCAGTATCAGTAGCGTGGCTGCCAGTGTCTTCAGTTGCATGGTGTTCTCCCGGAGTTTGTTTCAGGCAAAAAAAAGCCTGCCCTCCGTTCCCGGAGCGCAGGCGCCAATGCCTGATATTCTTTGAAGCTTTACCACTGCTGTTTAATCGTGCAGTGGATGCCAGATCGTCTGTGTTTCATAAAGCAGGCGCCGTGCCAGTTTCGCAATGCAATGAAAATAAAGCAGATTTTCAGCAAGCTGCTTTTATTTTCCCGATTCCGGCCCGGTTCTGGTGGCCGTTTTAGTGCGCAGCGCTTCATTATTGGGCGGGCTGGTGGGGTCGTGGCTATCTGCCAGCCAGTCGTGGAGGTGCTCACCTAATAGTCTGTCGCTGGCCACATCAACAGGGCCGTAGCGACCGGTCAGGGTAAACGGAAGCTGGTGCTGCCCCTCGGTTTTGCTGTCGATAACCGGTGTATCAATGCCCATGGAAGCGGCCGCATCCCGGAACAGGTCGGGCCGGACCACCTGCCGCAACATATCCCCGTTGATAGGGCCCAATTGCCCGCGGAGTGTCAGCCGTGAGGCAAGCCAGTGGGCTTGTGAGAGCCAGGGGAAGTTAGCGGAGTGACGGAAGAAATGCTGTTCCAGCTTCGGGTGGAACAGGCTGTAGGGATGGTTGTCCAGTACATTGATCTGTTGCCCCAGGTATTCCGGTTTTGCCAGGATCTCCCGCAGCAGCCGGTGGTTATGGGCATTGTCCAGCCACCGGCAGGCCGCGAGCAGTGCGCGCAGCAGGTGCCGGTACATCACACCATGCTGGGACAGCCAGTCAGCACGCATGCCCAGGACCTTTTCCGGTGCGTTCTGCCAGATCTGGTGGCCGGAATGAAGTATGTGTCCAAGCCCCTCGTATTCCAGCAGGCTGTTCCAGGGTTCACCTACGCAACAGCCTTCGATGGCGTTGGAGCGGAACGCATCGACCATCTGGGGCGGTGATACGGGGATAATCTGGATATGATGCTCTGCATCCGGGCCGGCGGAGGCCAGCCAGTCACGAAGCTGGAGATCGTGGCTGGACCAGGGCGCGACCGAGGCCAACCGTATTGGCTCCCCCCTTTGCTTTGCAATACCGATCAGTTCACGGGCTGTGGCGATGGGATTGTCCAGGCTGGTTTCCGAACGCACCAGTTTCTCAAACAGTCTGTTGCCCAGGGTGATGCCGTTACCGTTGCGGCTCAGTACCATTCCCACCACAACGGGCACTTTGGGCCGGTCACTGGTCAGGGACATGCTCAGGGGCATGGGGGCCAGCATGTGGCCGCCATCTACCAGCCCGAATGTGACCTTGTCCCGCAGGGACGCCCAGGAACCCTCCCGCACCAGCTCCACATCAAGCCCCTCGGCATCGAACAGCCCCAGCTCCCGGGCTACGATCAGTGGTGCACTGTCCAGTAGTGGCACAAAACCGAGCCGGACATGGAAGCCGGGGTGTTTGTGAAGTGGCGTCGGGTGGACCATTGTTACTCCATCAGGCCATGAATGAGCGGTTACGAGGCTTTCTGGACTGGCCTGCCCGATCCCTCATGGCGGTTTTCGATCAGGGTAATAACCCGTTCGGCCATGATTGCCAGGCGCTCACTGTGTTCCATGGCGGAACTTCGCAGCATGCCGTACGCGGTTTCTTCGTCACAGCCCTCGTGTCGCATGATGAGGCCCTTGGCTTTTTCAATAATCTTGCGATCTTCCAGCGCCGAGCGGGTTTCCTCTAACTCGGTGCGCAACGCCTGAAAGGACTCGAACTGCGCCACCGCCGAATCAATAATAGAGCGGACCCGTTCCGGCTGTATCCCGTCCACGACGTAGGCGCTGACGCCTGCCTTGACCGCCGCATGAATAGTGGCACGGTCACCTGGCTGGTCGGCAAAAAAGACAATGGGCCGTGGGGCGTGGGTATTGAGGGTGCTCATGTTCTCCAGGGTGTCCCGGTCTGGCGAATCCATATCAATGATCACCATGTCGGGCTGGTCGCGGGCCACGGCGGCGGTCAGGCCGGTGGCATCGGGGCGCTGGCGGATGACTTCATGGCCCTCGTGCCGGAGCGCGGCGCAAACCTGGCTTGCCCGTTCGGGGTCCTTGTCGATCAGAAGGATGCGAAGGGGGTCTGGCGAATTCATGTTGGATTCCTCAACTGGGCAGTCGTTTACGGCGAATGGGTAATCATTCGGCAAAGCATTTCCTGCTGTGCAAAGAGGTAAGAGCAATATATTTGCCAGAGTTCTGTGTTGTCCATCTGACAGGGCCTTCAGCGGCGTCCTGATGTTTCACCGGGCTTTCCCGGATGAAAATGCTGCGCGTTCGTTGGGCGTTCCTGGTGGTTTTGCACCGTTTTGAGACCAGTTTGCGGCATGAGGCTCTGCTTTGTCGGGCCTGGATGCCGTCGACAACAGGTTCTGTCCGTAGTGGCCCTGGATTTGCAGACAACAGCCAACACCGAAAGAAAACACCGGGACAAATGCAAGACCGGTGACTAATTCTGGCAAAGAAGCCCGCGTGCCCAGTCTGTCTATCAGCAGATCGGGGCATCGCGGGCTTTTTTTGTTTGCGATGCTCAGGAGATGTCAGTGAATTCGCTGAAAACCGATAACCCATCTGTGCACACCACCTGTCCTTACTGTGGCGTTGGGTGTGGCGTTGTGGCGAACCCCGACAGCCGCAAGCCTGTGGCCGGGGATGCCGGCCACCCTGCCAACCACGGGCGCTTGTGTGTCAAGGGCGCAAGCCTGCATGAGACCACGGGCCAGGAGGGACGGCTGCTGTTTCCGGTTGTCCGCGGGCGGCGGGCCGACTGGGAGAGTGCCCTGGACGAAGTGGCGCTCGCCATTGGCAACAGCATTGAAGCCCATGGGCCACAATCCGTGGCTTTCTACCTGTCCGGGCAGCTGCTGACTGAAGACTATTACGTGGCCAACAAGCTGGCCAAAGGCTTTCTGCGCACACCGAATGTGGATACCAACTCCCGCCTTTGCATGTCCTCGGCGGTGGCGGCCCACAAGCGGGCCTTTGGTGCCGATGTGGTGCCGGGCTGTTATGAGGACCTGGAACTGGCGGACCTGCTGGTACTGGCCGGCAGCAACGCCGCCTGGGCTCACCCGGTACTTTATCAGCGCATGAAAGCCGCTGCCCGGGAGGGGCGTCGGGTAGTGGTCATCGACCCCCGGCGCACGGCTACCAGCGAGCTGGCGGACCTGCACCTGGCGCTTCGCCCCGGCACCGATACGGTCCTGCTCAATGGCTTGCTGGTCTGGCTGGCGGATCGGGACGGGCTGGGCCAGGCCTATATTGATCGCCATTGCCAGGGTTTTGAGGAAGCCCTGGCAAGTGCGCGGGTAGCCGCGCCAAACCTGGTGTCAGTGGCCGGCCAATGCGATCTGAGGCCGGAAGACGTGGAAACCTTCTATCGCTGGTTTGCAACGACACCACGCACGGTTACCGGCTTCTCCCAGGGGATTAACCAGTCCATCGCCGGCACCGACAAGGGCAATGCCATCATCAACTGCCACCTTGCTACCGGCCGCATTGGCAAGCCCGGCGCGGGACCCTTTTCCCTGACTGGTCAACCCAACGCCATGGGTGGCCGGGAAGTGGGCGGCCTGGCCAACACTCTGGCCGCTCATATGGATTACGACAGCCCCGGGGCCCAATCACGGGTGGCGGGGTTCTGGGGAACCAGCACGGTGGCTGACGGGCCCGGCCTGAAAGCCGTGGACATGTTTGAGGCGGTTCACCGTGGGGATATCCGGGTGATCTGGATCATGGGCACCAACCCGGCCGTGAGCCTGCCGGATTCGGCCCGGGTCCGGGAAGCGCTGGTACGTTGCCCTACGGTGATCGTGTCCGACTGCATGACCCGGACAGACACCACCGCCTTTGCGGACATCCTGCTTCCTGCCGCCGGGTGGGGCGAAAAGGATGGCACGGTAACCAACTCGGAGCGGCGCATTTCACGACAGCGATGTTTCCTGCCGCTGCCTGCCGAGGTAAAACCGGATTGGTGGATAATGAGCTCGGTTGCGGGGAAGCTGGGTTTTGGAGCCGCCTTTGCTTATCGCCGGCCAGCAGATATATTCCGCGAGCACGCGGCCCTGTCCGCCCATGAAAACAATGGCGAGCGACTCTTCAATCTCTCCGGCCTGGCAAAGATCACCAACTCCGAATACGACACCCTTGCGCCGGTGCAATGGCCGGTACTGACCGACGCGGGCGCAACTGATTCTGCGCGCCTGTTTGCGGACGGCCGCTTCGTTACCGACAATAGCCGCGCCCGCTTTATACCGATAGACACCATATTGCCTGGGCAGAAACCCTGCGATGACTACCCCATGGTGGTTAATACCGGCCGTGTAAGGGACCAGTGGCACACCATGACCCGGACAGCCAGTGCTCCCCGGCTGCTGGCCCACCGCTCAGAGCCATTTGTCGAGGTTCATCCCGACGACATGGCGCGGCTGAATCTGGTGGAAGGGCATCTTGCCCGGCTGACCCTGAAAAATGACCAGTTTGTGGGGCGGGTACGGCGCAGTGGCGAACAGCGCCCGGGGGAGGTCTTCATCCCTATACACTGGAACCGCCAGTTCGCCTCCAGCGGGGTGGCTACCGTGCTGACCGAACCGGTAACGGATCCCGTTTCAGGCCAGCCCGAAGCAAAACATGGCCGTGCCGCCATAACTCCATTCCGTGCCAACTGGCACGGGCGGCTGCTGACCCGGCGCAACCGACCCCGGCGCTGGCAGGCGGACTACTGGTGCCATGTGCCCCTGAATCACTGTGATAGCTGGTGGATCGCCGGGCGCCAGCCAATCCAGTGGCTGGAGGCAGTGGCCGACTGGCTTGGAGGGGCGGCCCACGTGGTTATGGCCGACCCGGCACAGGGGTGTTTCCGTGCCGCCCGGATCGTCAATGGCCAACTGGAGGCGGTGTTGATGGTGGATAGTGATCCTGCCAGGATTCCGGACACCGGCTGGCTTGACGACTGTT
>CAZFPG010000208.1:0-6323 GCA_964521055.1 uncultured Marinobacter sp. | reverse complement strand
GTTCAAGGAGGTATCGCCGCTGGTGGCTGAAACCATCCTGAAGCAACTTTCCAGCCTGTCGCTGTCTGCGGATGATCTCAAGCGTATGTGGCTTCACCAGGCGAACCTGAACATGAACCAGCTGATTGCCCGCAAGGTACTCGGCCGCGACGCGGACACCAAAGAGGCCCCGGTGATTCTGGACGAGTATGCCAATACCAGTTCGGCCGGCTCCATCATTGCGTTCCACAAGCACAAGGATGATTTTACCGCCGGCGATCTGGGTGTGATCTGCTCGTTCGGCGCCGGCTACTCCATCGGCAGCGTAGTGGTTCGCCGCCGATAGAGTGCTGTTATTGAGTTGAGGGCGGGGCGGTCAGTTGGCCGCCATCGCCCGGAGTTTGTCCGGCAATGCCATGGACGTGCGTTTGGCACGGTCAAACCAGACGATCTTTGCGTAGCCTTCCGCGTAAAGCTCTCCGGTCACGGCATCGGTCAGGGTGTGATAGGTGTCGAGGCTGGTGTTGCCCGCCTTGTCAGCGTATGTTCGCACTTCTACCGTTGCCGGATGTGAAAGCTCCTTCAGAAAAGTGGCGCTGGTCTTTATAATAACCGGGCCATCAGGGTCGTTTTCCGCACCCAGCTCGAGGGACGCCAGCCAGGTGATGCGGGCCTCCTCGAAGAAGCGGAAGTAAACTGTGTTGTTGGCGTGCCCGTAGGCGTCCATATCACCCCAGCGCAGTGGCATGGAAAGGGTGCTGACCAGATTCCCGGGTACTGACATCGGGTTCCTCCTGAAAGGGGGGTTAATAATAAAAACATAAAGCGCCGGTATTTTCGACGAACCGAAACAGAATTAACAACCTCAGGTCTGATGATGAGAGACATTTTTTTCCGGCACCCGGTGCTTGTCACCCTGTTTGCAGTACTGTTGTACGCCGGCAATGCGGCGGCGCAAACCGTTCAGCCCGCAGACCCGGAATTGGCCGGGCAGGAGCTTGATGAACCCGCAAGCGAGGTTGATCCTTACGAGGACTGGAACCGCAAGGTCTACAGTTTCAACGAAACCATTGATGACTGGTTTCTGAGGCCGGTGGCTCAGGGCTATCGGACGATTACGCCGGGTTTTGTCGACCGGGGGATAACCAACTTCTTCAATAATCTGACGGAAATCCGCAACTTTGCCAATAGTGTCTTTCAGTTGAAGCTCGAATCCGCCGTTGTTGCAACGGGGCGGTTTACCTACAACACGGTGTTTGGCCTGGGTGGGTTCATTGATGTGGCCACCATGTTCGAGTTGCCGGAACGGCCGGAAGATTTTGGCCAGACACTCGGTTATTGGGGTGTGAATTCAGGGCCATACCTGATGCTACCGTTCATGGGCCCGTCAAGCCCCAGGGATTTCAGCGGGTTCGTATCGGATAACCTGTTGTTGCCTTCCGCCTGGCAACTGGCTGAGAGCCCGGACATCTATTATGCAAGGGCACTGCAGGTGGTGGACACGCGCGCTGACCTGATTCCCGCAGAGGGCTTTATGTCTGGTGACAGCTATACCTTTATCCGGAATGCCTATCTTCAGCGCCGGGCCTATCTGATCAATGACGGTCAGACCGTTGATGATCCTTTCGCCGGTGACGATGACGATGAAGATCTGATGCTTGAAGATTTCTGACGGAAGCGCCTTGCTGGAGCCGCACTGCTGGAACAAGGGAGGTTAACCTGATGGCCGATGACCGTATCCGCAAGTTCCGCCAGATGTTGGCGGGAGCGCCCAACTACGAGGTCTGGAAAGCGGCTGCCCTGGAACTGGATTTCCTGGAAGGCAATGCAGAGTGGAAAGAGGATTTTCCTTCCGACCTCTACCATTACGAACTGATCTACGATCGTCTCAGCAACCTTCGCAATTATCGCCAGCAGAATGATTACGAACGCCTGAAACGCGCCCTGCGGGAAGGACTTCACCACGACCTGGGTAACATGGGGAACACTGCCCTTTACACCCGCTCCCATGTGGGCACCAAGCATCTGATCGAAGAGTACATCACCCAGGTTTGTGAGTCCCTGGATTTTCTCTGTGACACCCAGGTGCCCGGTTTTCCGGTTGCGGACAAGCTTCAGTTCTTCCGCGACACCCTTACCAGTTATGGCCGGCCGGCATTGTTGTTAAGCGGTGGCGCAACCCTCGGTATGTTTCATTTCGGGGTGATCAAGGCGCTTTGGGAAAAGGGCCTGTTGCCCCAGGTCATTGCCGGCTCCAGCATCGGCGCCATCATTGCCGGCATACTGGGTGTTCACAGCGATGCCGAAGTACCGGAAATGCTGGTACCGGAAAACCACGATCTCAAAGCCTGGAAGTGGCGCGGCGTTGTCAGTGCCATTCGCGGTAACGGCCTGATGGACCAGGAGCAATTGAAAACCTGCCTGCGGGCCAACATTGGCGAATACACCTTCGAGGAGGCCTTCCAGAAGACCGGGCGCTCCATCAATGTGAGTGTTTCCCCGGTACAGGCTCACCAGAAGGCCCGGTTGCTCTGTGGTTACACGTCTCCGTACCTGCTGGTGTGGAGTGCGGTCCTGGCCAGTGCGGCGGTACCGGGAATTTTTCCGCCCGTGCCGCTGATGAAAAAGGACATTTACGGCAATATCCTGCCCTATATGTCCCGGCTGAAATTTGTGGATGGCTCGGTGGTCAGCGACCTGCCCATTGAACGGCTGATGCACCTGTACGATGTGAACTTCACCATTGTCAGCCAGACCAATCCACACGTGGTTCCCTTCCTAAACCGCCGTGGCCGGGATGAGAAAATCCGACTCGTCAACCTGCCCGTCCACCTGCTGAAATCGGAAATCCAGTTTCACGGCCAGGGGCTTTTCGATTACCTGCGCAAGCGGGTGCAACCGGAAATCCTGCGACAGATGTCCGGGCAGATGTACACCATTATGGGCCAGAGGTATTCCGGTGATGTAACCATTTCACCGTCTTACCGCCTAAGGGATTACCGTCGCATGCTGGCGAACCCCGATCCGGCCTGGGTGCGGGAAATGATCCTGCAGGGGGAGCGGGCCACCTGGCCAAAAATTTCCATGATCCGCTCCCATGCCCGGATCTCCAAAACCCTGGAACGTTGCATTCGCAGGCTGAAAACCGAGCAACGCCGCTCCTCCGCCGAGTTGAGACTGGTAAGCAGTGCGGATTCCGGCACATCATGAGATGACAGCCCCGGGAGCCGGGCGGTATGATACCGCGAAAGCCGGGGAGCCCGTTGGCGGTTCCCGCAAGCTCCGTCTGAGCACCTGACTGGACACTCATGTACTACGATTTCTTCGGTTTTCGGGAACCCCCGTTTTCGATTGCCCCCGATCCCCGCTACCTGTATCTCAGCGAGCGCCACAAGGAAGCGCTGGCACACCTGATGTATGGCGTGAAGGGGCAGGGCGGTTTCATCGTGATTACCGGTGAAGTGGGTACCGGTAAGACCACGGTCAGCCGCTGTTTCATCGAGAACGTTCCGGACCATGTGGATATTGCCCTGATACTGAATCCCAGGCTGTCCGCCCGGGAGTTGTTGTCGTCCATCTGTGATGAGCTTGAGATCTCCCATCCGGTGGGATCGTCCATCAAGGAGCTGGTGGGGCTGATCAACGATGATCTGCTCAAGGCCCATGCCGCGGGCCGCCACAAGGTTCTGATGATCGACGAAGCCCAAAACCTGTCTGCGGAGGTGCTGGAGCAGCTTCGCCTGCTGACCAACCTGGAAACGGCGGAGAAGAAACTTCTGCAGATTGTGCTGTTGGGACAGCCGGAACTGCAGGACATCCTGGAACTGCCACAGTTGCGGCAACTGAACCAGCGGGTGACTGCGCGTTACCACCTGGACGCACTTGGCCGGGAAGAGATAGAAGCCTATCTTCGTTACCGTCTCAGTGTCGCCGGCCTCCGCGGCGAGATCTTTACGGAGGCCGCGGTGCGGGCGCTGTATCGGGCGAGCCATGGTATTCCCAGGCTGATAAACCTGATCAGTGACCGGGCGCTGCTGGGTGCCTATGCCGAGGGCGAGCACCAGATCAGCGCCGAGCATATCCGTACGGCGGCCCGGGAAGTGAATGGAAACCGGTCACGGAAGCGCGGTGGTGTGTTGTCCGGTGGATCCCACCTTGTTCTGGTGGCGGCCAGTATTGTGATGGCGGTTATCATGACTGCCTGGGCTCTTGACCGTTTACCCGGCGCCGGCTGGATGACCCCCGATGCGTCCGCAGGGCCTGAAGACGAAGTGTTGTCAGGAACCATCGAGCGTGTGGAGCCAGCGGCGGAGCCTGCATCCGAAGCGGTCATTGTGGCGACACGTCCGTCAGGGGAGATCTCCGGAGATGACGCTGGGCCGCGGGAACCAGAACCGGAAGCGTCACCACCGGGTTTTGAATTCTCCGCCGACACCCTGTCGCTGCCGGCGGCGTTCAGTGAACTGTTCAGTGTCTGGGGGCGGGAATATAGCGCATCCTCGAATCCGGTCGCCTGCCGTTATGCCGAAGAGCAGGGTCTTCGCTGCCTGGAGAACCGTGGCTCACGACGCAGCCTCGAATACCTCAACAGGCCCGCTATCCTCCAGCTTCGCGACGGTGAGGGTGGCAGCCGTTACGCGGTTTTGAGCGGTCTTGACGACAATCGCGCCACCATAGAGCTTCCCCGGGGACAGCGGGAAGTGAGTTTCTCCAGCCTGGAGCCTTACTGGTTCGGTGAGTTTACCGTGTTGTGGGAGGTGCCTTCCCATATCCGCCAGGAACAGGGCGGTAATGGCGACGGCGATGTGTCAGAGCAGATCTGGATGGGGTCACGGATGATGGAGCTGGCCAGCCGCTACGCCGGCTCCCGCGAGGAGGAGAACCGGGTAAACCGGCTGTCCACGGAGGAGCAGATCCGCTGGTACCAGAAGCAGAAAGGCCTGACCGAAGACGGTATTGCCGGGGCCATGACCATTATCCAGATGAACAATGACCTGACGTCCGAAGTGCCCCGGCTCAGGTCAGAAGGGATGGTTAACTGACATGTCCTACATTCTTGATGCCCTGAGAAAATCGGAATCGGAACGCCGTCGGGGTCGGGTACCGGACCTGGGCCAGCAGGTCCAACTGATCCACAAACCGAAGAAAAAATCCGTGCCCGTGCTGGTGTGGGTCGCTATTGGCCTGGTGCTGAACGCCGTCATTCTTGCCTGGGCATTCTGGCCCCGGGCGGCGGTTGACGGCACCCAGCAGCCAGCGAAACCCGTGGCAGAGACCACTGCGCCGGTGGCGGAACCTGAACCGGTTGAAACCGCACCGGAACCGGTCGTGGCGGAACCGGAGCCAGAGCCAGTGCCGGCACCCGCAGAGACATCGACACGGCGTAACGATACACTGGCCGACGCCATCGAAATACCGATGCCCACGGTACCGGAAAATGACCGGGAACGACCCACCGTGATTGTTCCGACGCCCCGGGAACCCAGTGCGGTGAATCCCTCCGAGGCAACTGGCCGCGACGGGGTTGCCGAACGCACACCACACCTTGTTGAGCTGCCATTGTCATTCCAGAAAAGAGTACCTGACCTGATTTTTAACAGTCATATTTATGCCTCCGAGCCATCGTCCAGACGGGTGATGATCAACGACAACTATCTTCGCCCCGGGGAGTCGTTCTCCGGCATCACCGTCGAGCGTATTACCGAGGAAGGGGTGGAGCTGAGTATGGACGGCCGCCGATTCCGTGTGGGTGTGGTCCGGGACTGGGTGAGCCCCGAGTAATGGCACTTTCCGAGGACGTCAAACAGCAGATACAGCAGACCTACCGCGATGTACTCGCCGGCAAGGATATCCGCGCCCGTTACGGCCAGCGCCTGATGATCGCCGAGATCGCCCGGTACATGGGGGATATTACCGAGAACGATGGCCAGCGGACTTCTCCGGCGGGCGCCTGTGTGGTGGAAGCGGGCACGGGTACCGGCAAAACCCTGGCCTACCTGATTGCCGCCATCCCTGTGGCCCGGGCGTTGGGCAAGACGCTGGTGATTTCCACCGCCACCGTGGCGCTCCAGGACCAGATCGTACACAAGGACCTGCCGGACCTGAAAAAGCACAGCAAGCTGGATTTCACCTGGACCCTGGCCAAGGGCCGCGGCCGTTACCTGTGCATGTCACGGCTGGAAGCACGCCTGCACGACGAGGGTAACGGCGACAGCGACACCATGCCTCTGTTCCTGCTTGATGGGCCGGGGAAGGAAGAGCCCGGCACCCGGGCCTTCTTCGAGGACATGCTGGCCAGCTACGGTTCCCGCAAGTGGGACGGCGACCGCGACCACTGGCCGGAC
>CAZFPG010000207.1:0-6331 GCA_964521055.1 uncultured Marinobacter sp. | reverse complement strand
GCGCCAGTTCCGGCAGGATGGTCACGGCAATGGCCGCAAGGATCACCCCCATCTGGGAGCCCATGCCACCGAGTACCACGATGGCCAGGATAATGGCGGATTCCAGGAACACGAACGACTCAGGGCTTATAAAACCCTGCTTGGAGGCAAACACGGTGCCCGCAAACCCGGCAAAGAAGGCGCCAATGGTGAACGCGGACAGCTTTACAGCGGTGCGGCTCAGGCCCAGGGACTTGGAGGCGATTTCATCTTCCCGCAGGGCTTCCCAGGCCCGGCCCACCGGCATGCGCATCAACCGGCGGATGGCGATGGCGGTGATCACCGCCAGCACCAGGGCAATCAGGTACAGGAAAATCACCTTGTGCTCGCCGCTGTAGGCAATGCCGAAGGTTTCGTGGAAGGACGTGTTGCCTTCCTCCTTCACCCGGCGGCCGAACTCCATGCCGAACAGGGTCGGGTCCGGAATACCGCCGATCCCGTTGGGGCCGCCGGTCAGGCTGGTCATATTGTTGAGCAGGATGCGGATGATTTCGCCGAAGCCCAGTGTGACGATGGCCAGGTAATCCCCCCGCAATCGCAGCACCGGAAAGCCGAGAACCAGTCCGAACAGGGCGGCCAGCGCAGCGCCTATGGGCAGGGCGAACCAGAAGGAAACGCCATAGTACTGGGACAGCAGGGCGAAGGTGTAGGCACCAACAGCGTAGAAAGCCACATAGCCAAGGTCCAGCAGGCCCGCCAGGCCCACCACCACATTCAGGCCCGGGGCCAGCATGATGTAGATCAGAACCAGTGTGGCCAGATCGACGGCACCACGGGATGCCATGAAAGGCCAGATCAATGCTCCGATCACCATCAGGGTGAGCAGTATGGATTCCAGCTTCAGGCGCTTGCTCTGCTCCATGGGAGCGCGGTTCGCCAGCGGGTTGACTGCCGGCAACTGGCGCAGCGAGCCCATGATGGTTTCTCGGAAGTACTGGAACACAAAAACAATAACCACGGCCATCAGGACGCCGATGCTGGTAGTGATATTCACACCCTCCAGGACCACTGATGTGCCTCTGCTCGTGAGGTCGAAGCCGAGAATCGGATAGGAAATGATCAGGGTGATGAAAGCGCAGAACAGCGCGTGTTTCAGGTTAGGAGCAGCCATCAGATCTTTTCAACCTCCGGTTTGCCAAGCAGGCCGGTGGGTTTGAACAGCAGGATCAGGATCAGCAGGCCGAATGAAACCACGTCCTTGTATTCGCCACTGAGGTAGCCGGAGGTCATGCTCTCGGCGACGCCGAGAATGAGTCCGCCCAGCATGGCACCGGGAATGCTACCGATGCCTCCCAGCACGGCGGCGGTAAATGCCTTCAGCCCCGCGATGAACCCGAACAGGGGGTCGATGGAACCGTAGTACATACCCAGCAGCAGGCCGGCGACCGCTGCCAGTGCGGCACCAATTACGAACGTTGCGGAAATGATGCGGTTGGTGTCGATACCCAGCAGGTTGGCCATACCAAGGTCCTGGGAGACCGCACGACAGGCGCGGCCGATGCGGGAGCGGGAGATGAACAGCGAGAGAATCGTCATGCAGATCAGAGTGGTAATGAAAATGGTGATCTGCATGTAGGAAATGGACGTCTGGAACGAATCCGCTGCACCAAACCGGAAACCACCGTCGATCAGGTCAGGGAAACCGATGTTGCGGGATCCTTGCGCAAGGTGGACATAGTTCTGAAGGAAAATGGACATGCCGATGGCGGAAATCAGCGGAATCAGCCGGTGTTTGCCGCGGACGGGCCGGTAGGCCACCCGTTCCACCGCCCAGCCCATGGAGCTGGAGACAATCATTGCGCAAACAAGGGCCACGATCAGCACCAGCGGCAGCCAGGCGATGCCCAGTGCGGCCAGGCCGGTAATGGCGATAAGGGCGGTGTAGGCCCCGATCATGTAAATCTCACCATGGGCAAAGTTGATCATGCCGATGATGCCGTAAACCATCGTGTAACCGATGGCGATCAGGGCATAGGTGCTCCCGATCGTCAGCCCGTTAATGAGCTGCTGAATAAAATAAAGGAGATCTTGCATTTGTGTGGGACTCCGATAGCCTGCCCCCTCCGCTGCTTTCAGGCATGGCTCCGGGGTGCCGGGTACGCTGAAAACAGGATCAACAGGGGCCTAGAAAAACACCTTCTCCCGGATCGCGGTGAGAAGGTGTTCTCATGATTACCGTTTGTTAACGATTTTGGCTCAGTTTACCGGAGTTTTGCTGCCATCTGAATGCCATTCGTAGACAACAAACTCGAACGATTCCATATCGCCTTTGCTGTCGTACTCGACGGTGCCGATTGGTGTCTCGAACTTACCATCGCGCAGTGCTTCGGCCACATCAAACGGATCGGTGGAGCCTGCAGCTTCAATGCCTTCGGCGATCAGCTGGACAGCCGTGTAGGAGGTGAGTACGAACGGGCCGGATGGGTCTTCGCCTTTTTCCTCAAAGGCCTTGACCAGTTCCTGGTTTTCTTCTTTCTCGTCAAAGCTCGGTGGCAGGGTGACCAGCAAACCTTCTGCCGCATCACCGGCAATGGTGTTGATGTCCTTGTTGCCAACGCCTTCCGGTCCCATGAAGATGGCATCCAGATCAGCAGACCGCGCCTGACGCAGGATCAGTCCCAGTTCAGGGTGGTAGCCGCCGTAGTAGACATAGTCCACATCGGCCTGTTTGAGTTTGGTGATCAGCGACGAGAAATCCTTGTCGCCGGCGGTGATGCCCTCGAACATGGCAACTTCAACGCCAGCTTCCTCGAGAGTATCGCGCACGGCGGTGGCGATGCCTTCGCCATACTGCTGTTTGTCGTGAACAACGGCAACCCGCTCGGGCTCGAGGCTGGCGAGGTAGTTACCGGCGACCGGGCCCTGCATGCTGTCGAGGCCGATGGTACGGAACACCAGTTCGTAACCGCGCTCGGTAATATCCGGGCTGGTAGAGGCCGGAGTGACCATCAGGATGCCTTCATCCTCATAGATATCCGATGCCGGCTGGGTTGAACTGGAGCAAAGGTGGCCGACCACAAAACGAACGCCATCGTTGACCATGCGGTTCGCCACGGTAACGGCCTGCTTCGGATCACACACGTCGTCCACTTCTACAGCTTCCAGCATTTCACCGTCTACACCGCCGTCGGCGTTGATACGCTCAATGGCCATGCGGGCGCCGGAGAATTGCATATCGCCATACTGGGCAACGGGGCCGGTCATCGGGCCGGCAATACCGATCTTGATTTCAGCGGCAGCGTGGCCGGCGCCCATCAGCGCAATAGAAGTGCCAATAGCAGTTACGAGTTTCTTGACTGGTGTACTCATTGGGTCTGTCCTGTTTCAGGGTTATTCTTATGTTCTCAGCGATGTAAACAAACACCACATATGCTGCCTTGTCAAGCTGTTGAGCATGGCAGGCGTGCCGGGAACATCCGTGCCGGAAATGCAGCAAGGACTGTGCCGGACTGTCGCATCAGGCGTCGGACTGCTCCTCGTTCTCCGGATAAACCAGTTTCCGGAAACTTTCGTAATCCCGTAGCTGTTCAAAGCTGGGATCTACAGAGGCGTCGTCCCTATACGCCTCGGAAATGTCAATTGCCTTCTGCAGGGTTGCCACTGCATCATCCCATCGGCCAATCTCGGCATAGGCGCAAGCCAGCTGGTAATGGGCATGGCCGTTCTCCGGTGCCAGTTTCAGGGCGCGCTGGCAAAGGCTTATGGCCCAGAGCGGTTCCTGTATTTCCAGCACTGCGTCTGCCTTGTAGCTGAGCGCTTCCACGTCATCCGGGCGAAGGTCCAGGATGGTGTCGTAGGCTGCAATCTTGTTTTGCTGGGAGGTTTCCTGGCTGGCTTTCAACCACAGGGAATGCACTTCGTTGGTGCGCTCAATCTCAGCCTGATTCTGCTGGATAATGTCGGATTTCTGCCTGAGCTGATCTTCAATGAACTCCAGGCGTTTCTCGTATTCCACAACCAGTTCGTTGACGCGCTTTTCCGCCAGGGTCGTAAGCTGATTACGCATGTCGCGAATGGAATTCCAGCCTATCAACACCAGGATGGAGGTGGCGCCGGCAATCAGGTAGAAGAAGTAGGTGACGGTGTCCGTGGCGTAGGACATGGTCTTGTCGGCCACGGAGAGTTCCTTGTCCACG
Organism: uncultured Marinobacter sp.; assembly: GCA_964521055.1. GTDB lineage: Bacteria > Pseudomonadota > Gammaproteobacteria > Pseudomonadales > Oleiphilaceae > Marinobacter. Next base: position 2,156 of record CAZFPG010000207.1, on the reverse strand, counting down.
ACCTTTTCAATCAGTTCGGCCCGGGTGTTCATCATTTCCTTGCGCAGGGCCTTGCTCTCCTCCAGCAGATACAGCTCAACGAAGGGCGTGTACATGGGCTCTTCAAGGGTGTCGATCCGTTGCTGCACGTCTTCGGACGTCAGGTCTTCGCCGGGGTCCTGGGCAGTGGTCCCGGTACTGAACAGAAGCGCCAGCAGGCACGAAACGAGGACTGTTGTCAGGCGTTTACCGGAAGGGCAGCGCTGGGAGGTTTTCTGTGTTCGGGTATTCATCAGGCCGTGTCCGTGTTGCGGAAATTCAACAAGGTAGTGACCTTAGCATAGTGGCTGACGGAAAAAATGCTGACGTTCGGACAAAAGCCGCCAGGTCAGGCAATAGCGGCTTCCAGGTGTTGCGGTGAGTACCCCTTGCAATATCCGGAGCAAAGACCTCTAATAGTTAGTGGTATAAATAATTTTGTGGCTATGCAGTGGAGCGATGCATTGAACAACTATGAAGAGGTTTTGGTGGCGTTGCGCCGTGTGATCCGGGCAACTGACCTGCATTCCAAACGTCTGAGCAAGCACGCGGGGCTGACGGGGCCCCAGTTGCTGATTATGCGCAGTATTCGCGACCTGGGTGAGGTGACTATTGGCACCATTGCCGACAAGGTCAGCCTCAGCCAGGCGACGGTGACTACGATTCTGGACCGGCTGGAGCATCGCAAGCTGGTCTATCGTGTTCGCAGTACCCAGGACAAGCGTAAGGTGCATGCCCATCTGACGGAGGAGGGTGCCGACCTCCTGGCCCGCGCGCCGCAGCCGTTGCAGGAGGATTTCATCAAGAAGTTCCAGAGCCTGGCGGAGTGGGAGCAGACGATGATTCTGGCATCGCTTCAGCGGGTGGCCAATATGATGGATGCCGATGACATTGATGCGTCGCCGGTGCTGGATGTTGGGCCTGTGCTTCGTGAGGATGGGTGGAAGGCCAAGGCCTGAGCATTGGTGCCTGGTTCGTTAAGGGGCTGGTTCCGGGGTGGGGGTATCTTTTCTTTGGAAAAAGAACTCGCTTCGCTCGGACACCTTTTTCTGGCAGAAAAGATACCCCCACCCCGAAACCGATTCGATCTTTCGGCGACAGCCGTCCCTGGCTGTCGGATTAATGCACCGACGCCCCCTTCTTCGGCTTATTCCCGAAACACACCTGAAACACATCGCTGTAATGCTTCGCAAAGTTCACCGTCAGCCCTTCCTTGAGGTAGTCCGGCAACTCCTCATAATCCCCCCGGTTTGCGTCCGGGAGAATCAGGTTGCTGATTTTCTGGCGGCGGGCAGCGATGACTTTCTCGCGGATGCCGCCAACGGGCAGCACCTGGCCGGTCAGGGTCAGTTCGCCGGTCATGGCGAGGTTCTGCTGGGGTGCTTCCCGGCGGGCGATGGACAGCAGGGCTGTGGCCATGGTGACGCCGGCGCTGGGGCCGTCCTTGGGGGTGGCGCCTTCCGGTACGTGCAGGTGCACGAAGGATTTGTCGAAGAAGGTCGGGTCACCCTTGAATCGCTTCAGGTTCGAGGACACAAAGCTGTAGGCGATTTCGGCGGACTCTTTCATGACATCGCCCAGTTGCCCTGTGAGCTTGAAGCCGCGCTGGGTGCTGTGAATACGTGAGGCTTCGATGCTCAGGGTGGCGCCGCCCATGGCGGTCCAGGCCAGGCCGGTGACCACACCGGTGCCCTTGAGGGATTTTTCCTTCCGGAATGCCGGTTGCCCCAGGTAGGTCTGCAGGTCTGGAACGCCCACTTTCACCGGCTTGTCCGGGTGTTCCAGCAGCTGCACGATGCCTTTGCGGATGACTTTGTGCAACAGCTTTTCCAGGCTCCGAACGCCGGCTTCCCGGGCGTAGCCTTCGATGATCTGCTTGATGGCGGCGTCGGTGATGTTCATCTGCTTTTTCAGCAAACCGGCCCGCTTCAGCAGCCTGGGCATCAGGTAATGCTTGGCGATGGCCAGCTTTTCCTCGGCGATGTAGCCTGAAAGGCGAATCACATCCATGCGGTCCAGAAGTGGCCGGGGAATGGTGTCCAGCTGGTTGGCGGTACAGATGAACAGTACCTTGGACAGGTCCATGCGCACGTCCAGGTAGTGGTCCAGGAATTCCCGGTTCTGTTCCGGGTCCAGGG
>CAZFPG010000206.1:0-6332 GCA_964521055.1 uncultured Marinobacter sp. | reverse complement strand
AGGGTCGCCGGCGGCATCCTTCTGGGCGCTGACGGCATTGTTGCGGGCTTCCATCACTTCGGTAAGGGTGTTGCGTTCGTGGGTGAGGTAGGCCTTGGCGGATTCCACCAGATTGGGAATCAGGTCATGACGGCGCTGTAGCTGGACGTCAATCTGGGCAAAGCCGTTCTTGAACTGGTTGCGCAGGGACACCAGACGGTTGTAGATAAAAACGATATAGATAACAACGACCGCGATAACGATCAGGCCAATCAGCGTGGTTCCCATGGCGACTCCTTGCGTGCTGGGGATCAGGTTGGATGTTCAGTTTTCAGGCATTATTTTCCACGATCTTACTGTGAAAGCTGGCAACGAATTTCTCAAAATCGTGGGGTTTGAGTGGTTTGCTGAAATAATACCCCTGTGCCAGCTGGCAGCCCCGCTGGGCAAGGTAATATTCCTGCTCCGCGGTTTCGACGCCTTCGGCTACCACAGTCAGGTTCAGGCTTTTGCCAAGGTCGATGATGGTATTGGCAATCCGGGTGTCCTCTTCGTTGACCAGCAGGTCGCGGATGAACTGTTTGTCGATTTTCAGATGCTGCACCGGCATACGCTTGAGATAGGTCAGCGATGAGTAGCCGGTTCCGAAGTCGTCCACGGCAATGCTGATACCGGCACGGTGCAGGCGTTTCAGCTTTTCCACCGCTTCTTCCAGGTTGGTCATGAAGCTGGTTTCGGTCACTTCCAGCTCCAGCCGTCCGGCGGGGATGTTGTGTCGTTTCAGTGTGTCCAGGATGTCATCCACAATGGAATCCTGGCGCAGCTGCACCGCCGACAGGTTGATGGCAATCCTCAGGGGCATGCCGTCACTGGCCCAGCGGGCGGCCTGCCAGCATGCCTGGTCGAGAACCCATTGGCCGAGTTCGACAATACTGCCGTTCATTTCGGTCACGGGAATAAAGGTGTCTGGTGGAATCAGGCCCTTTTCCGGATGCTCCCAGCGGATCAGCGCTTCGGCGCCGATGATACGGCGGGTCTCCAGGTTGATTTGTGGCTGATAGACCAGGTGGAACTGGTTGTTGACCAGGGCCGCGGAGAGATCTTTCTCCATCTGTTTGCGTTCACGGATTTCCTGGTCAACGCTGGCGACATAGAACTGGAAGTAGTTATGGCCGCTTTCCTTGGCCAGGGCCATGGTCTGCTCGGCGCTTTGCAGCAGCCTGTCGCCCTTTTCGGCGTCTCCCGGGAACAGGGCAATGCCAAGCGTTGCCGTCATGGTGACGGTCTGGTCGTCAAAGACCATCGGGTTGCTCAGGGTTGCCAGGATACGGTCGGCGGTGTTTGCCGCCTGGAAGCCGTCACGCAGGCCCTTTTCCACGATGACAAACTGATCGCTGCCAAGCCGGGCGATGGTAAAGCGATTGCCCGCCAGGACACCCGTGAGGCGATCAGCAACAGCCTGAAGGATCAGATCGCCGGTGCGGAAGCCACACTGCTCGTTGACGGATTTGAAATCATCAATGCCACAACAGATGAGCGACAGCACGGATTTATCGTCCCTGGCCTCTTCAATATCTGTCTGCAGCAGCTCCATAAAAGTATCCCGGCTTGGCAGGCCGGTGAGTTGATCGTATTTGGAGAGCCGGTTCACCCGGTCCTCTGCTTCCCGGTGGCGGGTCTGGCTGTCACCAATGGCCACCAGCAGGTTGTTGGTGGCATTGACCCAGAGCCCGAGTTCGTCTTTCTGGTGGCCATGGGGGAGGTGGATGAGGTTGTCGTCGGGATGGTCCGGGTCCACCTGCTTGACGGACTGGACGATTCGTAACAGCGGGCGCGTCAGCAGCAGATGGAAAACCACGAACAGAACCATGCCAAGGATAACGGCAATGGCAATGCCGGACCCGAAAGTAACCGCAGCGCGTTCCAGCCAGGTACGTGCAGCCGGGCCGGTGTCGTAATTCAGCTCGAGATAGCCGTATACGTTGCCACTGCTGGCGTTTCCGCTGCGGGAGAGTTCCTGGCGGTAGGTGCGGTCTGCACCAAAAATCGCGTTGGTTATGGCTCGAAAGGGGCTCTGCTGGAGGGGGCGCTCGCGGCTGCCAAGAACCTCGCCGTCCGGATGGGTAATGCGGGCCAGGTGAACGGCTTCCTGGGCGAACAGGCCATCGACAACCTGCTGCGCCAGATCGGCATCTATGCTGAAAACGGCCTGGGTTGAGGCATCCCGGACCAGTGCCATGGTCTGTTGGGCCTGTGCATCAAGGGAAGCAGATACACGCCTTGCATCGAGGATGACCTGGACGGCACTGACAACAATCCCACTGATCAGCGCAACAGCCAATACCCATCTTAGTACCCGATATCCCAGGCGATGTTCTACCTCAAAGGAATTTTGCATGGAGGCCTGTATGATTCGTTCCAGCTGAATGAGCCCCCACACCGCATTCCAGTAGGCGAGGGTACTCCCGGTCAGTTATTTTTGTGTCAGTATGGATCAGTTTCCAGTTACTGCATCCAGTATCGGCAATTTTTCCAGATAATTCAGGCTACAGGTGTATCATTTTGTAATGAAGGTTATCTCACCCGATAAAAAATGCCCGCGAGGACGCGGGCATTTTTTATACAGATGTCTATCTAGAAGATGTGAAGCGTTACTGCGCCAGGTTTTCGTTGACGAAATCCCAGTTGACCAGCTTCCAGAAGGCTTCCAGATAGTTTGGACGTGAATTGCGGTAATCGATGTAGTAGGCGTGCTCCCACACATCAACGGTCAGTACCGGCTTGTCGGCAGTGGTCAGCGGTGTTTCCGCATTGCTGGTGTTAACAATGGCGACACTGCCGTCTGCTTTCTTGACCAGCCAGGTCCAGCCGGAGCCAAAGTTGTTGGCGGCTTTGTCGTTGAACTCTTTCTTGAAGTCTTCAAAGGAGCCAAATGCTTTTTCAATGGCCTCTTTTGCCGCTCCAGTGGGCTCGCCACCGCCGTTCGGGCTCAGGCAGTGCCAGTAGAAGGTGTGGTTCCAGACCTGGGCTGCGTTGTTGAACAGCGGGCCACTGGCGCTCTTGATAATGTCTTCGAGCGACTTGTTGGCGTTGTCCGTACCTTCGATCAGGCCGTTAAGCTTGGTGACGTAGGTGTTGTGGTGTTTACCGTAGTGATACTCAAGGGTTTCCTGAGAGATGTGTGGTTCCAGTGCGTTCTTTTCATAAGGCAGTGCGGGAAGTTCAAATGCCATGAGGTCGTTCTCCCTGATTCTCTCTGTTTATGTGGATGTAGAACCTAAATATAGGGGCGCTTTGAGTTATATCAACCCCTTGCCGTAAGCGTACTGCGGAACTCCGGACAACCGGGCAAAAACTGCGCGCAGTTTTTCACCCGCCATACCAATTCTTCATAGCTGTCCGCCAGAACGGTCACATGGCCAAGTTTCCGCCCCGGGCGCTCGCCTTTATTATAGAGGTGTATATGAGCGTAAGGCAGTTCGAGAATTCGTTCAATGTCGCCATGCTCGGCAATGATATTGATCATGCAGCTGACGCCACGTGGCTCAGTGCTTCCGAGCGGGTGGCCACTTACGGCGCGAATATGATTCTCGAACTGGCTGGTCATGGCCCCTTCAATGGTCCAGTGGCCCGAGTTGTGAACCCGTGGCGCCATTTCGTTTGCCACCAGGCCCTCGGCGGTTTCAAACAGCTCCAGGGTCAGCACGCCCACATATTCCAGTTCGTTCAACAGCGCTTTGATATAGCGCTCGGCATCATCCTGAACATGCTTTTCAAGCTTCGGTGCCGGCGCAATGGAGTAGCGCAGAATGCCTTCGTGGTGAGCGTTTTCCGCCATTGGGTAAAACGCCAGTTCGCCATCTTCTGCGCGTACCGCGATGATGGAAACCTCACGGCGGAACTCGACGAATTTTTCGACGATCAGACGCGGATGCCCGATGGATTGCCAGGCTGCGGCAGCTTCTTCCGGTGAATGAAGAACCGCCTGCCCCTTGCCGTCGTAGCCTTCGGTGTTGGATTTTGCCACAACCGGGCAGCCAAGCGCTTCAGCGGCAGCCTGCAGGGACTCCGCGCTGTCTGCAATTTTCCATTCCGGCGTCGGGATGCCGAGCTCACCGAACAGCGTTTTCTCCATTTCGCGGTTCTGGCAGACCTGAAGGGCTCGAGGACAGGGGTGGACTGGTTTTTCTTTGGCAATTCGCTCTGCCACATCGACGGGAAGGTGTTCAAATTCGTAGGTAACACGGTCTACGCGGGAGATGAAGTCATCCAGATATTGTCCGTCCCGGTCAATGATCACTTCACCGAGCCCGGCACTGGGACTGCCCGACATATCATAGAAAACAAACGTCTTGGCTAGTGGGTACCCAGCTAGCGCCAACATACGCCCGAGCTGCCCAGCCCCTAATACACCAATTCTCATCTGTTATCTCCTGCCATTTTCAGGCATCTGCAAAATTCGGGGAGTGGGTGGGGAGCGCTTTCCAAAACTGTGCGGAGCCATGGATGGCGGAGCCCAAGCGTACATGGACGTATTCACAGCGTGTTTTGGAAAGCGCTCCCCACCCGCTCCTGCACCCAGCCCGATTACTGGTCGCTGGGATCAGGGTTATCCAGAATCGTCTGCGTCTGGTTCGCACGGAATTCATCAACAGCCTTGCGAACATCGTCCTGGAAAGTACCAATAATCTGCGCAGCCAGCAGGCCAGCATTGGTAGCACCGGCTTTGCCGATGGCCAGAGTACCAACCGCGATGCCACCGGGCATCTGAACAATTGAAAGCAACGAATCAAGACCGTTGAGTGCTTTGGACTGGACAGGAACACCGAGCACCGGCAATGACGTCTGTGAAGCAACCATGCCCGGCAGATGGGCAGCGCCACCGGCACCGGCGATGATGACCTTCAGGCCCCGGTCGGAAGCGGTTTTGGCGTAATCAAACAGCAGATCGGGGGTGCGGTGGGCAGAGACAACTTTTGTCTCATACGGTACGCCCAGCCTGTCCAGCATGTCGGCGGCGTGTTCCATGGTGGGCCAGTCTGACTTCGAGCCCATGATGAGTCCTACAAGCGGCTGCATATGCAACAGTCCTGATGTGTGAGAAAGCCGGCCATTGTATGTAAGGCCCCGTGACCATGCAAACAGACGATGGTCCCGCGCCACGCGGACCAGACTTTCCTGGCCTTCATTTTGCTGTGTCGCAAGGTACGGGTATTATCAGGCCTTGTTACCCTTACCGTCCATATCCTGGAGCTGTTATGGAACCGATCCGTCCAGATGATGATGAAGTGCGCACCGGCCCGGCCGGGAGTAAACCGGAAGAGAAGCTGTCCGCGCAGCGGGAGACGCGAGGTGCAGAAAAAGCGGCCGCGGCTGAAAAGCCCTCGGCGCCAAAGCGGGGTGATGCTGGAAGTGGCGGCCCCCGGAAGCCCGCGGGCACGGCTGGCAAGTCCTCCGGTGGCGGTGGTTCGGGCCGGGGTGTGATGCTGGGAGTCGGCCTGCTGATTGTTGCCGGCGCCGCCGGGGCAGGGTGGTACCAGCAGGAACAGCGAATACAGATGCTGGAAGGGCAACTGGAGGAAGCAGACTACTGGGCACGTCAGAGCAAACTGGCGCTTGCCCGGTTCGAGGGTGAGCTTTCTGAAACCGGCGAGAGCCTGCAGGAGAAAGGCCAGTCCATTGAAGACCGGCTGGCCACCCAGGGGGAGCGCCTGGACACCGCCGACAGTGAAATACAGAAGCTCTGGGGTGTGGCCAACGACCGTAACCGCAAACGGCTGGATGACCATGAATCCAGGCTGGAGTCTTTGCGCGCCGACGTCGATGATGGCAAGAGCGGGCGCGAATCGCTGACAGCGTCGGTGGAAGATCTGGAAACCGGCATGACATCCAGGCTGGACGAGATCGAGGCGGATCTGGAGAAGCAGATCACCGCATTGCGCGAAACCGGTCAGGAGAATGCTTCAAGACTGACCAAGCTGGATAGATCCCTGTCAGGTGTGGACGAGATGGTTGAGCGACAGCTGCAGCGTTTTGAGCGTGAGCAGAAACTGACCATTGATGGTCTGGAGAGCCGGATTGCCTCCCTCGAGAAGGCCACGGAAGACCTGTCCAGCAGCGGGCAGCTGGATGCTGTACGTGACGATCTGGCGGAACTGGAGAAAACTGTCTCAGCGATCGATTCCTCCCGGTCCCAGCTGACGTCCAGGCTGGTGCGGTTGTCTGAGGAAGTGAACGACTTGCGTTCGCAGGTATCGGGGCAATGACGCCCCGGTCGTGCTTTGTAACAGTTTGTATTCATCCCTTGCGGTAGCTCTCAGTTCCACAAGAGTGCAGTTGTTATGATCGGGACA
>CAZFPG010000205.1:0-6359 GCA_964521055.1 uncultured Marinobacter sp. | reverse complement strand
ATCACAATGCCCGACACCACGCCCATGCCGAAGACCACCGCAAATACCTTGGTCCAGAAGGCAGAGAGCTTTACCCAGGCGGGATTTCCGGTTTTGAACGCCAGGCCTTCAAGCACGGCTATGAAAGATGCCAGCCCGATGGTAAAAACAGGGAAGATCGCGTGAAAGGACACCACGAACGCGAACTGGATTCGCGAAAGGAGAAGGGGATCAAGTTCCATGCAGGAAACCTCCGGACACTACAGTTAACACGAAGTCGGGCATTACAAACCCATTTGGCCGCTGCCTTGTCTGGCTTTGTAGTGTTGTTTATGCCGGCAGATGTTTACCATGCTACTCATAACATGATTAAAACCAAGGGACACAGTGTCGCACCCATTGATTTAAGACAAGTATGGTCAAAACCATGAGCTTTTACGAAGAACGAATACTGCCGCACCTCATTGACTGCACCTGTTCCGTGGGACAGGTAATGAAACTGCGTAGCCAAGTGGTTCCCCATGCAACCGGCACGGTCCTGGAAGTGGGCATGGGTTCTGGCATTAACCTGGAATTCTATAGCCCGGAAACCGTTAGCCTGGTCTACGGTCTGGAGCCCTCGGAAGGTATGCGACGTAAAGCACAGGCCAATTTGGGCCGCTCTCCGGTTACCGTGGAGTGGCTGGACCTGCCCGGGGAGAAAATACCCTTGCCGGATGAGAGTGTGGATACCGTGCTGCTTACCTTCACCCTGTGCACCATTCCCGATTGGCAAGCGGCATTGCACCAGATGAAGCGGGTACTCAGGCCCGGCGGCGAACTGCTGTTCCTCGAACACGGCCAGTCACCGGATGAAGCCGTGCAAAAGTGGCAACACCGCATTACCCCCGGCTGGAAGAGAATCGCCGGCGGCTGCCACCTGAATCGCCCGATCGCAGAGCTGATCCGGGAGACGGGGTTCGAAATCACCGAGCTGGAAAACTTCTACATGCCAAAGGCACCAAAGTTCGCCGGCTATATCTATAAGGGCAGGGCACGACACCCGGCCTGAGCCGGCGCAAAGACCATCCTCGCAAACCCAATTGCGTTACCGGGCAGGGCCTTATACAATCCTGCCCCTCAAAAGCTCCTGTAACCCCCCCTGAATGCCCGGATGGTGGAATAGGTAGACACAAGAGACTTAAAATCTCTCGGCCGTAAGGCTGTGCCGGTTCGATTCCGGCTCCGGGCACCAATAAAACAACAGCCTATGGCTTTGTTCAGCTCCCTCTCTGGTTAATTTCGCTAAACCTCACAGATCCTCGTTTATTCCCCTGAAAGGCCTATACTCAGGTAGAGCCACCACCGTTTTGACTCAGGATCTCACGATGAGAGTTTTTACCGTATGTAGAAACTTGCGAGCTATCAAAGCCTTGGGTTTGGCACTGGGCGGGGTAGCCCTGGGACTTCTGTTAAGTGGTGGCGCAGCAGCAGCCTGCGATAAAATCCGGGTGGTTGGATCGGACCAGTGGATTCCCTTCGCTTATGCAGACGCGATGGTGCCTGATCATCCCCTGGGCATCGCCTATGATGTTGTCCGGCTGATTTCGAAAGACCTGGATATCCCGATCGAAATTGAAATGGGCCTGCCCTGGCGGCGGATCGAGCTGGAACTGGATACCGGCTCCGGGGATCTTCTCGCCGGGAATTACTGGAACGATGAGCGTGCCAGACGCTGGGCCATTACCGAGGCCATTGCCGATGACGAGGTGAGGGTGTTCACCCTGTCCGATAAGACCTTCGAGTTCCAGGATATGTCCGATCTGATTGGAAAAAGCGGTGTCATGCCTTTTGGTATCAGTTACGGCCAGGAGTTCGATAGCTTCAAGTGGAATCTGGATATTGATGAGGTCAGGCTGCATACCCAGGCCATTTCCATGCTGGTCCTGGGGCGGAAGGACTACCTATTGTTGCCGCAGTATAGCGGTGAGCTGAAAGTGAACCGGATGGGATACAAGAACCGGATCGTGGCTTTGCCCAAGCCACTTGCTGTAAATAGCGTCCACCTGGCACTCTCCCGCAAATCCCCCTGCGTTGTGCTATTGGATCTGATCAATCAGGCCATTGTGAAACGGAAGCAGGACGGCAGTATTGATGAGATCGTCCGGCGTTATCGGTAACGCCTCCATATTAGGACCAACGTCTAACCCGGTTTCCTGAAAAATAGCGGGAATGCCGCCAGGGTATCGTGGACAATAGAAATTGAGCCGAAGGCCGCCTGGGAAGTTGGACGGAAAACCTATGCACGTGCTGATTATCGAGGACAACCCGGACATTATCGCCAATCTGTATGGGTACCTGGAGCCCCTAGGCTATACTCTGGATGTGGCACGCAACGGCAATGCTGGTGTCTCACGGGCAACGGACTCCTTCCATGATGCAATTGTTCTCGACCTGTCGTTGCCCGGTTTGGATGGTATGGACGTGTGCCGAACGCTTCGCCGGGAATATAGGCTGGCGACTCCAATCCTGATGCTGACGGCCCGTGATACTGTGCATGACAAACTGACCGGATTCGAAGTTGGCGCGGACGATTACCTGGTCAAACCCTATTCTCTCCCGGAGCTGGACGCACGCCTGAAAGCCCTGGTGCGCCGTGCGCGCAACGAGCATGTGCAGACAGTCCTGACTTTTGGTGACCTTCAACTGGATACCAGCACCGGTCAGGTCACGCGCGATGGGCAAATGCTGGATCTGACGCCGACCGGCTACAAGATTCTCACTGCATTGATGCGCGCCGCACCGTCGCTGATGCCCCGTGAAGCGCTTGAGCGGGAGGTGTGGGGTGACAACCCGCCGGACAGCGATGCCCTGCGTACCCATATCCATTCGCTGCGTCAGGCTCTCGACAAACCGTTTTCCCACGCGATGCTACTGACCCTGCCGGGCAAAGGTTATCGACTGGTGGCGCCCGGTGAAGCCTAGGCTTTCGCTCAAGAAGCGTATTGCGCTCACCTATATCCTGCTGGCCGTCACGGTAGCCGGCGCTTTTAGTCTGGTTACCTACATTTCTGTAAAAGTCATTGAAGAGCAGGTAATTGATGCAGGACTGGCCAAGATGGCCACTCGGCTGATCGAGTCCCATCGGAACGGGCATATGCTGGACGCACCGCCGGATGTGCGCTTCCTGATCGACGAGGCTATTCCGGCAGAGTTGAGGAATTTACCCTCCGGTGTCCATGAGCTACCACTCAGCGACCAACATGTTCACGCGTTGCTGCGCGATCATGGCTCGAGCCGTTATGCCGTGGTCCAGGAGGTGGAAGAACTCGAGCATACGGAACTTGTCATCCTGCTTTCCCTGGCAGTCGGTTTTGTGTTTAGTGTGTTGCTTGCCGCGTTGCTCGGCGTATTGAGTGCCCGGCGTACGATCGCGCCGGTGGCAGCACTAGCCGATGCGGTCTCCCGTAATGCAGGGCCGACTGAATTGCCGTCCCTGCGTGCGTCGGATGAAATTGGCGTGCTGTCCCGCGCTTTTGCCAAGCGCACTGATGAATTGCAGAAATTCCTGCAGCGAGAGCGGTTGTTTACCGGTGATGTCAGCCATGAGTTGCGTACACCGCTGACCATTATGTTGGGCGCGGCGGAGGTACTGGCTGCCCAACTTTCAGGGCAGCCAGCGCAATACGCAACCGCAGAACGCATCCGGCGTGTGGCGGACGAGACCGCGCAACGGGTCAGTGCATTGCTCCTGCTTTCCCGTGTTCCGGAGTCCCTGGATGCGCCTCTTACGGTCCTCAATACCGTCATCGAATCGGAGATGGAACGTTGTCGGCCTTTGCTGCAGGGCAAAGAAGTTCAGTGCGAGCTCGAATGGGCAGAACAGGTAGTAGCCCGCGTGCGCCCCGAGCTTGCCGGTATCGTAATCGGTAACCTGCTGCGCAACGCATGCCGGCACACGGAGCAGGGCTCAATCCTTGTCCAGCTTGCTGTTGGCCGTCTGGTGATTGAAGACACCGGCACGGGCATTCCCAAGAACGTGCGTGAACGGTTGTTTGAACGGTTTGTCCACGGTGATGAGAGGCCGGCGCACGAAGGTGCTGGCCTGGGGCTATCGATCGTGAAACGTGTGGCAGATTATATTGGCTGGGATATTCGCCTGGAAGTACCCGAAAGAGGAGGGACCCGATTCGTTTTGTACTTTTCCGAGCTGCACTCTGCTGAAACCTCTCGCCCTGCTGATCCTTCCTGAAAGGCCTTAACGCGGCCTTAACGCCGGACGATCTATCTTGCCGACTCCGCAAACAAGGTATTCGAGAGGAAAACCATGAAAAAAGCATTGATTGCAGTTGGTATGTTGTTGTTTTCAAGCTTTGCGTTCAGCAGCAATGGGGCAGCTTGGGACTATACTGGCGACACAGGGCCTGAAAACTGGGCGAAACTTAGCCCGGAGTACGGCGCATGTGCAGGGAGCAATCAGTCGCCCATTAACATGACAGGCTTCGTAGACGCCAAGTTGAAGCCTGTTTTCTTCAAGTATGGAGCTGGCAGTTCAGAAATCCTGAACAACGGCCATACCGTTCAGGTAAACACGCAGCCAGGTAGCTCCATCGCCGTTGACGGTATCGAGTTCGAGCTCAAGCAGTTCCACTTCCACGTGCCCAGTGAAAACCAGATACGTGGCAAGTCTTACCCAATGGAAGGGCACCTGGTACATGCTGACGATAATGGTAACCTTGCTGTCGTAGCGGTGATGGTTACCGAGGGTGAAGAAAACACGGCGCTTGCAAAGGCGTGGGCACAGATGCCGGAAAAAGGGGAGGTAAAAGCCCTGACATCAGACATCTCTCCTCTGGAAATCTTGCCGACAGAGCATGACTATTACCGTTTCAACGGTTCGCTGACCACACCGCCCTGTTCCGAGGGTGTGCGTTGGTTGGTAATGAAGCAACCGATTTCCGCCTCCGAGCAGCAGATCAGCAAGTTCCTGAAGGTGATGGGCCACCCCAATAACCGCCCTGTGCAGCCTGTTAACGCACGTACAGTGTTGGAATAAAGTCAGATTCGGGCGGGGCCGCACACTGTGGCCCCGTCTTGGTAGATCAATGCCTTTCGTCTGGTCTGAAGTATCACCACCCCCTCGAATTATCCACAAGCCCCAGGGCTCTGCTTGAGCTCGGGTTACGGCCATCAGTTTCCGGCTGTGTTGGATACCGTACAGAACTCCCGTACCCGTCTGGTTAGACTCTACCTACTCATGGGCGTAGCCGATTGCCCCTGGAGTTCATGCGCCAGATATGAATCTAAGACCGCATCCGGAACTGCGCCCCTGGGCCTGCAATGCCAGCTTTCCAGAAGTTGCCGGCATTACTTTACGGAAAAAGATATTGGTCAAAGCCAATAATAAGGAACCAGGATGTTTAAGCCGTCCGGAAATGCATTACCGAGAATGTCTCTGCTCTTAGCCACCTTTTCGCTAGCCGCCTGTGGTGGCGGTGGAGGCGGGTCGTCGTCGGATGATGGGAATAATCTTGAACCTGGGACAACTACCGTTGAACCGGGCGTTTTCGAGGCTACGGTTACGTACGCGGCAGGAGGCGCCGATAGCGCTTTCACTTTGCTCAGCTCCTCAGGGCGGTACGCGACTATTGTAACGTCAAAGCAGTCGCCAGACGGAACGTTCGGGACCTTTACATTTGCTAACGACGATACGGTTTCTGGCACCGGGATAAACGTATTTCTTGATGGTCAAACCTGGGATTCAGATGAGGGCTCACTTGAAGGTAACGTAATCAGCTCACAGGAGTTCATGGCAACATTCACGGCGCCCGACTCCAGTTCGGAAATAACGTTCGTTCGAGACACTCAGTTCAGTGATCTAGGAATCACAATGGAGGATCTCTCTGGGTCCTACTCGATGGACCGCCGTACTGAGGATGGCGAAGGTGGGTATTCCAGCGGTGTGTTAACGAACGTGACAATTGACTCCGGCGGAACAGTAACCGGATCTGACACAGTTGTCGGTTCTGACCCCACCAAGGCCTGTGTTATCAATGGAAGCGTAACGATACCCGATACAGCTTATAACAGTTTTGAAGGGACTCTTAACCTTGATAACTGTAGCGATATTGAGGGGGGCGCAACTGGGCTCCAACGCGACGGCGACTATCAGATCGTCGGTGCGTATGAGCCTGCCACAAATGATATTGTTTTTGCCGGTACCAATGGCACCGTAGTGGCTTTGTTTATCAGTGACTAATAAACACCCCCCCCCCCTGGCATTAACTTCTGATCTTGGTATCACAGAAGATGCTGACAAAACCTGTCTGTAACGAAACTGTGAAAAGCCCGGGAATGGTTCACGCCACCCGGGCTTTTCTGTAGCGCCTCACTTCTATCCA
>CAZFPG010000204.1:0-6423 GCA_964521055.1 uncultured Marinobacter sp. | reverse complement strand
CAACGAACAGGTGGTTGACGGCAAAGGCTGGCGTTCCGGTGCTCCGGTGGAGCAGAAAAAGATCCCGCAGTGGTTTATCCGCATCACCGACTACGCGGAAGAACTGCTGAATGACCTGGATGAGCTCGAGGACTGGCCGGAACAGGTCAAGACCATGCAGCGCAACTGGATCGGCAAGTCCACCGGCACCGAACTGACATTCCCCCTCAAGGGCCGTGATGATGCGCTGGATGTGTACACCACCCGGCCCGACACCCTGATGGGTGTGACCTACATGGCGGTAGCGGCCGAACACCCGATCGCCAAAGCTGCGGCCGAGCGCTACCGGGAAGTGGCAGAGTTTGTCGAGCAGTGCCGCAACAGCAAGGTTGCCGAGGCCGACATGGCAACCATGGAAAAGAAGGGCATCGATACCGGGTACAAAGCGATTCACCCCCTGACCCAGGAGGAGATTCCGGTCTATGTGGCCAATTTTGTGCTGATGGAATATGGCACTGGCGCGCTCATGGCAGTGCCCGCTCACGATGACCGGGACCACGAATTCGCCGTCAAATACCGGCTGCCGATCAAACAGGTTATCGCCCCTTCAGATAACCGCGAAATTGATGCTCAGGAAGAGGCTTTCACCGAGAAAGGCGTCCTGGTGTCCTCCGGCAAATACAACGGTCTGACCAGTGAAGAAGCCTTCGAGGCCATCGCCGACTACCTGGAAGAGCATGGCATCGGCAAGCGCACGGTGAACTACCGCCTGCGTGACTGGGGCGTATCGCGCCAGCGCTATTGGGGTGCCCCGATCCCGATGATGACCCTGGAAGATGGCACCGAGCGCCCGGTGCCCGACGATCAGCTGCCGGTGACACTGCCGGAAGATGTCACCATGGACGGCGTGCAGTCGCCCATCAAGGCCGACCCCGAGTGGGCAAAGACCAGTTATGAGGGCCAGCCGGCGACACTGGAAACCGATACCTTCGACACCTTCATGGAGTCTTCCTGGTACTACGCCCGTTTCTGCAGCCCCAATTACGACAAGGGCATGCTGGACCCGGCCGCGGCCAACTACTGGCTGCCGGTAGACCAGTACATCGGTGGCATCGAGCACGCCATTCTTCATCTGCTGTACGCCCGTTTCTTCCACAAACTGCTGCGGGACGTGGGCCTGGTGAACAGTTCCGAACCCTTCAACCGCCTGCTGTGCCAGGGCATGGTGCTGGCGGAGACCTACTACCGTGAAGACGGTAACGGCGGCAAGGTGTGGATTTCCCCGGCGGACGTGGTCACTGAAAAGGACGAGAAAGGCCAGGTTGTCCGCGCCGTTCACAAGGACGACGGTCAGCCGGTGGTGTCCGGTGGCGTTACCAAGATGTCCAAGTCCAAGAACAACGGCATTGACCCACAGGCCATTATTGACGAGCACGGCGCCGACACCGTGCGCCTGTTCATGATGTTTGCCGCGCCCCCGGAGCAGTCCCTTGAGTGGTCAGATAGCGGCGTGGAAGGCGCCCACCGCTTCCTCAAGCGCCTGTGGCGCATGGTTAGCGAGCATACGGCAAACGGTCCGGCTCCGGCCCTGGATAGCGCCAGCCTTAACGAAGGCCAGCGCAACCTTCGCCGCAAGACCCACGAAACCATCGCCAAGGTCAGCGACGATATCAGCCGCAGGCTGACGTTCAACACTTCGATTGCAGCAGTCATGGAGCTTCTGAACGAAGTTGGCAAACTGAGCAATAATGAGCCACAAAGCCAGGCTGTGCGCCAGGAAGCCCTGGATACCGCCGTACTGATGCTATCTCCCATCGTGCCCCACATCTGCCACCAGCTGTGGCAGGCACTGGGGCATGAAGAGCCGGTTGTGGACGCCTCCTGGCCCAGCGCCGACAAGGATGCCATGGTCCGTAGCGAGATCCAGATTGTGCTCCAGGTTAATGGCAAGGTGCGGGCCAAGGCGGACGTTCCGGCCAATATCGAAAAGAACGCCCTGGAAACTCTTGCCCTGGAAAACGAAAACGTCGTGCGCTTTACCGAGGGCAAGACCGTTCGCAAGGTGATCGTTGTGCCGGGCAAACTGGTCAACGTGGTGGCCAACTGATATGAAACCGGCGGCCGGATCCCCGATACGCCCTGTCGTAATGGCAGCTTTCGTCCTGCTGATAGCAGGGTGCGGGTTTCAGCTGCGGGGCGCACCGCCGGTTTCGTCAGCGTTGCAGCCATTGGCTGTGGATTGCGCCGATAATGTACCGGGGCAACTGTGCGACTCGGTGCGGGAGCAGCTGGAGCTGGGCCGGATTGAGCTGAAGTCCGCTGAAGAGGCGGACTATGTGCTCAGAATCGGTAATTTCCGCCAGGAAAGGCGCGCCAGTGCTATCACCCTCCGTGCAGCGGCGGCCGAGTTCACGTTACGGCACATGGTGGATATCGAGGTAATCACCGCGGACAACATCCCGCTCATTGAGCCCACCAACCTCAATAGCAGTGAAACCTATCGCTACGATGAGTCCAACGTGCTGGCCAAACAACGGGAAGAAGAGGCTTTGAGGGAACAGCTCCACGACCGCCTGGCACAGCAGATTATCTTCCGCCTGGCTCCGCTCAACGAAGACCGTATTGAACGCATGAGACGGGACGCAGAACAGGCACGCAACGAAGACACCGAGCCATCATCATGAAAACACAGGCGCACCAGCTACCCCAGCTATTGCAGAAAGGCCTGTCACCGGTCTATCTGATATCAGGGGATGAACCGTTGCTGGTCCAGGAATGCTGCGATCAGGTACGTAAGACGGCCCGGGAAGCCGGTTTTGAGGACCGGGTCACCTTTCATGCCGATCAACAACTGGACTGGAATATGGTGGGTGAGGAATTCAGTGCGCTTTCGCTGTTTGCGGAAAAACGTCGCATTGAGATACACCTTCCCACGGGCAAGCTTGGCGACGGCCGCGCGGTTATGGAAAGCGTGCTGCAAAACCCGCCGGATGACATCATCCTGCTGCTGATCAGTGCCCGCCTCGACGCGGCGGAAACCCGCCGTAAATGGTACAAGGAACTCCAGAACAAAGGCGTTCACGTACCGGTGTGGCCCATCGATACGGACAAGTTCCCCGGATGGCTGCAACAACGGGCACGCAACCATGGGCTCAGCCTGACCCGCGGCGCCCTGGACATTCTTGCGGAGCGCCTGGAAGGTAATCTTCTGGCGGCAAGCCAGGAACTGGACCGCCTGGCGCTGCTGGGTTCCGGTACCACCATCGATGAGGAAACCGTGGAGCAGGCCGTGCAGGACAGTTCCCGTTTTAACGGGTTCGAGCTAGTCACGGAACTTCTGGCCGGAAGGGCAGCACATGCCAGGAAAATCATCGGTGTTTTACAGCAGGAGGGTGAAAACCCGCTGGGACTGCTGACGGTGCTCTCCCGGGACCTGAACCTGACCATGGAACTGAACATCGCCGCCGCCAAACGAGAGAACACGGCGGGTTTCCTGAAGAAACGGGGCGTATTCCAGCCGCAACGCGCACGGGCTGTGGAGCAGGCCGCAAGACGCCTGAACCGCCGCCAACTGATGGCAGCGCTGGAGCTGTGCAGTGCCACAGACCGCGCCGCCAAAGGCTTTGACAGCCTTTCCCCCTGGCATCACCTGCAGGACATGATCACGCTGCTGGCCCGCCCCGCCTGACCCATATCAAATCGCTTTCAACCCCCTCCTTTCCCACTTGACAGTTTTTTACGTTCGGTAGCATGGTGTAATCGTCAACCATCAAAGGAGGTGTGTGATATGAGTTTCCAGGATGAACTGAAACAGCTGTCTGACAAAATAAAGCAGTATCGTGACGAGGCCCGGGTCCAGATGCACCTGGCCAGGGAGGACGTCAAGGATGAATGGGATGACCTGGAAAAGGACTGGGAACGTTTTCGTGGCAAGCTGGATGGCCTCCTTCACGATGCAGACGACGCATCAAAAGAAGCACGCCAGACTGCCCATAAATTAGGCGAGGACCTGAGAACCGGTTACAAGAACATCCGTAACCGACTTAAGTGAAATGTTAACCAGTTAACAGAACGCTACAAATACCCACCATGAGGCTCTGGCCACAAGGAGCCTCTGTGCCATACTTCTCATTAAAAGTGAGCGAAGCGTCATTTTTCTGACTGATGCGACCAGCGAACACCCATTCATGGCCCCATCAGCCAAGGCACTTCTGAGCACTGAGAGGTATAAATGGCCTATGAAAATCTTAACTGTCTTACTGCTAACACTGTGCGCATTACTCGCTTCCTCCCTGGTCAGTAGCCAGAATACTCGCTTCAGCGACCCTAACGCGGTGGTCCAGAACGAATTCTGGGGCAAACTCCATGCGCAGGGGGGAACGTCTTTTTTTTGCGAAACTCCATTCACCAGCAAGGGTTTCCTGATCACGGACGGCTACATCTATCCACTGGCGCAGGTCCGTAGCGCCCTTGACTGTGGCACGTCCAGTCAGTGCGCCGATGACGACCGCTATCGGCAGATTGCTTCCGACCTTCACAATGTTGTGCCGGTTCGCAGCCGCATCGAAATGAGACGCCGCAATGCCCGTTACGAGGAGCTTGGTTCAGCCAGCAGGCCTGATGAGTGCGGCATTCGTGAGAGCGCCCAGTTCTTCGAGCCCCCGGAACAGGTCAAGGGCGATATCGCCAGAACCGTAGCCTATATGGTCGATACCTACGACCTGCCCTGGGCTGGATCAACAGGGGTGTTCAAGAGCTGGAGCAGCATGGACCCCCCGGACGACCGGGAACTGACCCGTCACCGGCAGATTGCGGAAATCCAGGGGAATGAAAATCCGTTCGTGCTGGTTCCCGGCAGGCTGGAAAACCTTTAATGACAACATTCCAGGGCACAAAAAAGGCAGGCTCCCGGTTACACACCGGGGCCTGCCTTTTCAGTTTACGCCAGGAGGATCAGAACTCCTCGGCAGTCAGCGCCATCATGGAGTCGCTGCCACTGCGGATGCCCTCAGCGAGCGCGACCGTCTTCGGCAACAGGCGATCAAAGTAAAAGCGCGCACTCTTCACCTTTCCGCTGTAGAACCCGGAGGTATCGTCTTCCGCTTTCGGCGCCGCAACCTTCACCATTTTCGCCCACATATACCCCAGGGCGGTGAGACCGAACAGGTCAAGGTAATCCACTGAAGCCGCACCAACAGCGTCGGGGTTGTCACCGGCCTGGTTGATCACATGTTCTGTTACGTCTGACAGGCGCTCGAAGGCCGCGGCCAGAGGCTCCAGATAGGGACGAAGATTCTGGTCGCCGCTGTTCTCCTCAATGAAGGTCGCCACGTCCTCGGCAAACAGTTCGTACAGCTTACCCTGGCTACCAACGACCTTGCGGCCCATCAGGTCCAGTGCCTGGATGCCGTTGGTGCCTTCATAGATCTGGGTGATACGGCAGTCACGGACCAGCTGGTCCTGTCCCCACTCCCGGATAAAGCCATGGCCACCGAAAACCTGCTGGCCCATGATGCAGGCATCCAGGCCACGATCCGTCAGGAACGCTTTGGCCACGGGGGTCAGCAATGCCACCATACCTTCGGCATGCGTGCGGCGCTCTTCGTCCTCGGAGTACTTGGAAATATCCAGCCACTGGGCCACATAGGTGGAGAATGCCCGGCCACCTTCCACATACCCTTTCATGGTCAGTAGCATGCGACGCACGTCAGGATGCACCAGGATCGGGTCTGCAGCTTTATCCGGCTGCTGGGCACCGGTGGGTGCACGGCTCTGGATACGCTCCAGAGCGTATTCACGGGCGCTCTGGAGCGATGCTTCCGCGGCACCAATGCCCTGAATGCCCACACCCAGGCGTTCGTAGTTCATCATGGTGAACATGGCGGCCAGGCCCTTGTTCTCCTCGCCGACCAGCCAGCCTTTGGCACCGTCAAAGTTCATCACACAGGTTGCGGAGCCCTTGATACCCATCTTTTTCTCGAGGGAACCGCAGCTCAGGCTGTTGCGGGCGCCCAGAGAGCCGTCTTCATTCACTTCAAACTTGGGCACCAGGAACAGGGAAATACCCTTGGGGCCCTTGGGCGCGTCCGGCAGCTTGGCCAGCACAAGGTGGATGATGTTCTCCGCCATGTCATGCTCACCCCAGGTGATGAAGATCTTGGTGCCGGTCACATTGAAGGAACCATCACCGTTGGGTTCGGCCTTGGTGCGAATGATGCCGAGATCAGTACCGGCGTGGGGCTCGGTCAGGTCCATGGCACCGGACCAGACGCCCGCGTACATGTTGGGAAGGTACTTTTCCTTGAGCTCCTGGCTGCCATGGGCGTCCAGGGCCAGGCAGGCACCTGCTGTCAGCATCGGGGCAAGACCGAAGGCCATGTTCGCGGCCTGCATCATCTCCTCGAACTGGGCCACCAGGGTTTTCGGCATGCCCATGCCACCGAA
>CAZFPG010000203.1:0-6433 GCA_964521055.1 uncultured Marinobacter sp. | reverse complement strand
GGCATGAATACCGGCCCGGGAACGGGAACCGGCCGCGGGCCGCAGCAACCGGTACCCGGGCAGCAGGATCGTGCCGGCGGTGTCCGTTAGCCGTTACGCTGAAAGGTAGTCCACCGGGACCGGACCCCGGTAATTTTCCTGGCTGACCAGATCAATACCTCTGCCAACACTGAAACCCATCAGGTAATGTTTTGCAACACGAGTCAGGCGAGCCGGGGTACGCGCTTGATGCCTTTGCGGATACCCTGGTCCAGGGCGGAACTCACCAGTTTTCCGGTGTAGGGCACAATGTCTTCGAAAGAAATGGTGTATAAAACACGGGTTCTGCCGTCTGGAGCATCCTCGAAACGGATCCTGCCCAGATGATTGCGGATGGGGCTCATGCTGGTAATGGTGTACTCGATCAGCAGGCCCGGCTCAAAGGTAATCACGGTTTCTTTCAGACCGATGGGACCAATCCCGATCTTGCGTATAGACCCAACGCCATTGGGGTCGGCCTGGTCACTGTCACGAACCCGTTTTACCGGGGCGCCAAGCAGCTTGCCGAATCGCTCGTGGTCAGCGAACAGGGCAAAAACCCGACTTCGCGGCACATCAAAGGTTTCATCAATTTCAATCTTGTGGATTGCCATAGCTGCACTCTTAAGCGACTGTTTCAGACAGAGTATCCGGTTATGTGCTACAACAAAAGTCGTAGGACTCTGATGACCGGGCTCTGGCCTGAAAGGGGCCATATAAAAACCACGCAGACAGCAAAGGCACTCCGATCCGCATGGACGACGAAAACGAGATAAACCAACCAGCCAGCGAATCCAGTACTGAAAAACCGGCCCGTTCCGAACTTGCCACGCCCCTCAATGGCCTTTTTGCGCTGGGCATACTCTATACCCTCTACCTTGCCCATCAGATCGTCCTGCCCATTGTATTGGCGATACTGGCAAGTCTGTTGCTTTACCCGCTGGTCAAGAAAGCCTATGAAAAAGCCGGTATCCCGCGAGTGCTCAGTGCTCTGGTGCTGGTGCTCATGGTCCTGGCCGGGCTTGTTGGTATCGGCGTAGCCGTGGCCACGCCAGCCCTTGAATGGGCCCAGGAGGCACCGCAGGGGATCTCCCGGTTATTGATGGGCGAAAGCGGCATCAAAAGCCAGATCGACAAGGTCAACGAATCCGCCAAAAGGGTGGAAGAGTCGATGGACGAACTTGCGGAACAGGAAGGAGAGCAGGGCACAACCAACACCGTCGTCCTGCAAACCGACTCCTGGCGCAACCAGTTGATGACCAAGGCCCGCAATGGCGCTGCAGGCCTCGCCCTGGCACTGGCGCTGACCTATTTCCTGCTGGTGGGCGGTGACCGCATCATCCAGAACTTCGTGCGACAGCTTCCCAGGGGCCAGCGCCGGAACGTACTCCACATCGCCCGGGATTCCCAGCAACAGATTGCCCAGTACCTGGCGGTACTGAGCCTCAGCAACCTCCTGGTGGGCACCACCACAGGGCTCATATGCTGGGCAGTTGGCCTGCCGGACCCCGCGGTCTGGGGCCTGGTCGCAGGCCTCGCCCGGTTCATCCCCTACCTGGGGGTTATTCTTACCATCACCCTCTTGGCCGTCGTATCCGCCACCAGCCTGGACACCCTATGGATGATGGCCATCGCCCCGGTTGGCTACCTGGCACTCACATCCACCGTTGGCTTCTTCATCGAACCCTGGATCCACGGCTTCCGCATGGCCATCAACCCCGTCATTATCTTCGTTTCCATCTTCTTCTGGGGCTGGTTATGGGGTCCGGTGGGCGTTCTCATGGCGGTCCCCCTGATGACCGTCATCCAGGTCATCCTCAAACAGATCCCCAAACTGCGGCCGATTTACAAGGTCATTGCGCGTTAGCGAGTTGTTGCAGGAACCCGCAGGCAGGCAACTCCCAACTTGATCGAAGGTCAGTCCCCCTCTCTCAAAAACTGTGCATTGCCATGGATGGCAATGCCAAGCCCCCATGGATGGGTTCACGGCGTGTTTTTGAGAGAGGGGGCCTGACCTGAGCCGCACAGGTTTGCACGCTCGCGTTATCTGCCCGGTTTTCGGTTTTCACAGCCCTGACACTACCGCCAATCTGACCTATCCTGACTTGATACCCAGCAAAAAGAGGAGCAGAAAGCCCATGATCCCCAAGACCATGAAAGCCATGCTGCTCACCGGCCACGGTGGCATCGAGAAACTGGAATACACCGAAGACGTACCCACCCCCGAGCCCGCTGCCGGGGAAGTTCTCGTCCAGGTAACCGCCACCGCCAAGAACAACACCGACCGAAAAGCCCGGGAAGGTCTTTACCCCACCAAGGAAAAGGGTGAAGTCACCTCCTTCCAGATGGGCGGCTCGGCCACATTGACCTTTCCCAGAATCCAGGGCGCGGATGTGGTAGGCCATGTCGTGGCGGTAGGTGACGGCGTAGACGAGGCGAGGATCGGTCAGCGCGGCCTTCTGGATTTCAACCTGTACGCCGACGACCGCAGGGACATAAACCTTACCCCCGACTACTACGGCCACGGTGCCGATGGCGGGTTTGCCGAATACATAGCTGTGCCGTCAGACCAGTTCCATCACGTCGAAAACCCCGACCTGGCGGATGCCGAACTGGCCTCCATGGGAATGTGTTCCTACCAGACTGCCCTGCACATGCTCACCTCCGCCAGGGTCAAGGCAGGTGAACACATACTCGTTACCGGTGCCAGTGGCGGTGTGGGCACCGCCCTTATCCAGCTATGCCGTATCATGGGCGCCATTCCCTATGCCCTGAGTCAGCAGGACAAGGCACAGGCGCTGCTCAAGCTCGGAGCCGAAGCCGTACTCGACCGCTCGGATATGAGCAACTTCACCGACAAGGTGCGCGCCGTAACCGGCGGTCGGCCCATTGACGCGGTGATGGACCTTGCCGGCGGCGAGATGACTGACCAGTTCATCGACACCATGATTTTCGACATGAACCGCCGTAATGATTACCCCCGCCTGAGCATAGCCGGTGCCAGTGCGGGTAATGTCAGTGAAATCATGTGGACCCGGATCTACCTCTACCAGGTGCAGGTGTTCGGGGTGTCCCACGGTACCCGGGAAGAAGCCGAGCAACTGGTTGCGTGGATCCGTAGCGGTCAGCTGAAACCGGTGTTGCATGCCGCCTTCAAGCTGTCGGACCTGCATGAGGCGGAACGTTACTTCGTTAACCGCAACAGCAATTACCTGGGCAAGATTGTCATTGTCCCGGATGCCCAGTGGGCGGAACATGGCGCGCCTTTCGCCCTGTAAGTAGATACGAATGTGCCCTGGAGAAGTAATGATGCATCCTGAGCTTAACCTGCAACTGATGGACACCCATGCCGGCGGCGATGTCAGCCGGATTGTGACCGGCGGTATTATCCAGCTACCGGGAGCGACCGTCCGCGCCCAGATGGAATACCTGAGGGACGAAGCGGACGGCCTGCGCAGGCTGCTGCTTGAGGAACCCTACGGCATTCCCGAGATGTCTGTTGACCTGCTGGTGGCACCGACGGATCCGGAAGCGGTGGCCGGTTACATCATCATGGAAGTGATGGGGTATCCGATTTACTCCGGCTCGAACACCATCTGCACGGCCACCGC
The DNA here is from genome assembly GCA_964521055.1 of uncultured Marinobacter sp. Classification (GTDB taxonomy): domain Bacteria; phylum Pseudomonadota; class Gammaproteobacteria; order Pseudomonadales; family Oleiphilaceae; genus Marinobacter. Next base: position 2,804 of record CAZFPG010000203.1, on the reverse strand, counting down.
AGTGCTTGAGGCAGGCATCGTACCCAAGCGGGAAGGCTGGCAGAGCTTTACGCTGGAGGCACCTGCGGGCCTTGTCCATATTGAGGCCCTGGTGCGGGACAATGTGGTTGAGGCCATCACTTGTGAGGGCCTGCCCAGCTATATCGATACGTACAAGGCGAGCATCCACGTTCCCTCCATTGGCGACGTCACCTACAGCGTGGCCTATAGCGGCGGGTTTTACGCCCTGGTGGACGCTACCAGCCTGGGGTTCTCTCTGACCCTCGACGAGGAAAGAAAGCTCAGTGAGTGTGCCTACCATATTATCGAGGCTATCCAGGCAGAGCGGGGCTTTTCCCATTACACGCTGGGAGATGTGGGGCCCTTGCCGTTCCTCCACTTCATGGGCCCGGTTGAGCAGTTGTCTGACCATTCCTACCGTTCCCGCTCGGCAACCTATGTGCATCCCGGCGTGATCTGCCGCAGCACCACTGGCACCGGAACCTCGGCACGGCTTGCCCTGATGAACTACGAGGGCACCATCAGCCCCGGGGACCGGCTGGAAACCGTCTCGTTGCGGGAAACCGGGTTTATCGGTGAGTTCACCGGGATGCGTCAGGAAGGGGATCACCAGGTGGTCGAGAACACCATCACCGGCAAGAGCTACGTGCTTAACCGTGCCGACATCATCGTGAACTGTGAAGACCCGATGGTAGATTGTGGAGGGCTTACACACATTCTGACCAGCGCACATCCTGAATGAGCAACAAGCACGAATTCATTGAAGAATCCCGCAAGCAGTGGAGTTCCGAGCCGGCCTTTGTAGCATCAATGGCGGCGGCTGCCGTCGGTCTGGGAAATCTCTGGCGCTTCCCTTACATGGTTGGAGAGAACGGCGGCGGTGCCTTTGTCGTCGCCTACCTGATCGCCCTTGTTCTTGTGGTACTTCCGATCATGATTCTTGAAGTGTCCGCCGGCAGACTGTCGAAGGGCAGTACCGTGCAGACCTACCGCCAGGTGAACCGGTTCGGGGCGGTCTATGGCTGGTTTGTGGTGCTGATCACCATGGCCATCACCAGCTATTACCTGGTGATCACCGGCTGGACCCTGGGCTACGCCGTGGACGCGGTAAGGGATGACCTGCGGGTATTCGATGGCTTTACGGGCGGGTTCAATTCCCTTTGGTACTTCATCGCCGTTACGCTGTTGGCCGCCCTTGTTCTGGCCCGGGATGTCAAAGCCATCGAGCTGATGTCGAAAATCCTGATGCCGGTATTGCTGGTGGTGATCATCGGGTTGGTAATTTTTGCGAGCTCCACGCCGGGATGGGAGCAGACCAAGGATTTCTTTTTCCAGGTGGACTGGAGCCGTATGGCCGATGGCAAGCTCTGGGCTTTTGCCTTTGGACAGGCCTTCTACACCCTGGCTATCGGGCAGGGCTACCTGGTGACCTATGGCAGCTTTATTCCCCGCCGGACTCATGTTCCCAGGGCCTGCATGATCGTTGCCGGTACCGAAACCAGTGTTGCCCTGTTGGCAGGCTGGATGATCTTTCCGTTCGTGTTCAGCTTCGGGCTCGAGCCTACCGAAGGCAGCCAACTGGCGTTCGTGACCATGCCACGGGTGTTCGAAGACATGACTGGCGGCTATTGGGTTGGCATCCTGTTCTTCGGACTGTTTTTCGCTGCTGCTTTCAGTTCCAGTCTCGCCGGGCTGAAAGTCATGGTTGCGGCCGTGGCTGAGGAATTCCGGCTGAGCAACACTGCTGCCGTTTCGCTGGTTACCGTTGTGATGCTGGTGTTGGGCGCAGCCTCGGCGCTGAGCTTCACCCCCATGGAGTGGACCATTGCCGGCGAGCCGGTGCTGGACGTGGTGGACCGGATCGCCGGGGGCAACGTTATTATCTTTTCCGGGGTACTGGGGGCTGCCCTGTTCTGCTGGTTCATACCGCCCCAGAGGATCCGCACGGTACTGGGTACAGAGAGCCGGTGGTGGGAGTGGCGGATATATCTGGTGGGCCGCTACCTGCCGCTGGTGGTGGTGCTATGGGTCGTACTGACCTATGCCCTGGCACAGTTAGGGGTTACTCCAGACCCGGTCTGAAAGCGGCCGGGTTGATCTTCAGTTTCTTCAGGCGTGAGGACAGGGTAGTTGGCTTCATGCCCAACAGTGCCGCCGCACCGTCGTCACCAAATACCCGGCCTCCCGTTGCGGTAAGTGCCCGAATCAGGTTGCTTTTCTCCAGCTCCTGAAGCTCACGGTCCGTGAGCACCTGCGAGCCGGAATGTCGTGGCGGGGGCTCACCCGCCGCTGGCCCCGATGAAGCCTCCCTGCCTGGCAGGTCAAAGTCCAGGTGGCGCTCGGCGGTGATAACCTGCCTTTCAATAACGTTCTCCAGTTCCCTGACATTCCCCGGCCAATGGTATTGCTTGAGGGTTTCCACATCGCTGACCCGCAGCGCAAGGCGGGGGCGGTTGAACCTGACGCAGGCCCTTTCAAGGAACTCCTGGGCCAACATGGGGATGTCTTCTACTCGTTGGCGCAGCGGTACTGATTCGATGGGAAATACGTTAAGCCGGAAATAGAGATCCTCACGAAAATGTTTTTCCTGGACCTCGGCCTTGAGATCACGGTTGGTTGCGGCGATAACACGAACGTCGACGGCCCGGGTACGATTGTCACCCACCCGTTCAAACTGCTGGTCCTGCAGCACGCGAAGCAACTTGCCCTGCAGTTCCAGGGGTATTTCCCCCACCTCGTCGAGGAACAGGGTGCCGCCGTCTGCCAGCTCGAAGCGGCCAACACGGTCGCTGAAGGCTCCGGTG
>CAZFPG010000202.1:0-6451 GCA_964521055.1 uncultured Marinobacter sp. | reverse complement strand
ATGGAGTTGATGCAGGAAGTGTATGAGCCACACAACATGCTGTCGTTCCCCGGTGGCAACACCGGCGTTCAGATGGGCGGCTGGTTCCGGAAGGAAATCAAGTCGCTGGATGACCTGGATGGCCTGAAAATGCGTATTCCTGGCTTCGCGGGCGAAGTATTCGCGGAAGTCGGCGTTAACCCGACCAACATCGCCCCGGGCGAGCTGTACACGGCTCTGGAGCGGAACACCATTGATGCGGTGGAATGGGTAGGCCCTGCGCTGGACCTGCGCCTTGGTTTCCAGCAGATCGCTGATTACTACTACACCGGCTGGCATGAGCCTGCCACGGAGCTGCAGTTCCTGGTCAACAAGAAGGTCTGGGATAAACTGCCCGCCGACTTGCAGGAAATCATGCGCATAGCCATGCGCACTGCCTCCTACGACATGCTGGTTCATTCCCAGCACGCCAACGCAGAGGCCTGGGCCAACATCAAGGAAGAATACCCGAACGTGCAGATCAAGCAGTTCCCGCAGGATATCTTTCAGGCCATGTACAAAGCCAACGAGAAACTTCTCGATGAAGCCGCCAGCGAGAATGAGCAGGCTGCGCGAATCGTGAAGTCCCAGGAGGAATACCTGGAGAAGAGTCGCGCCTATACGAACATTTCAGAGCGCGCATATCTCAACACAATGGACGAAGTCGAGTAACATATCGGCTGTAACGGAGCCGGGATCGCTCTAGAGGTGGTCCCGGTTTTTGTCGTTTATAGCAAATGAAAATCGCTGGTTTAGCCGGCAAAGGACAATCAATGCGTTGGATTATCAAGCTGGATGAAGGCCTGGCCCGCCTGTCCACGTTCTGCGGCTGGGTGGCGTGTGCTGCAATGATACTGATGGCGGGCAACGTGTTTTTCGATGTGGTCGCCCGTTATGTGTTTAACGATGTTTCGATAGGAATGCAGGAAATGGAATGGCACCTCTACTCGGTGGTCTTCCTGCTTGGTATTCCCTATGCCCTGCGTACGGACGGGCATGTCCGGGTTGATGTTCTCTACGCCCGCTGGAGCGACAAGACCAAGGCGTGGATCAACCTCATCGGCGCTTTAATCTTTGTCATACCCTTCTCCTATCTCATCTGGCACTACGGCTACGACTACACCGTCGACTCCTACAGCATGGGTGAAGGCAGCGGCGACCCGGGCGGACTTCCGTTTCGGTGGGTCATCAAGAGCGTAATTCCCATATCCGCCGTCTTTACTGCGATAGCCGGGCTTAACATGGCAACACATGCCCTGCGGGTCATGTCCGGTGAGAAAAGCTACGAAGCAAAACATGGCGCGGAGGGGCTGGCATGATTGGTATGATTATGTTCGGTGTCGCCCTCATCATGCTGATGCTGGGCTTCCCCGTTGCCTTTACGTTTGGTGGTGTTGCGCTGTTCTTCGGGGTCTTTGCGGAAGGCATGGATCTGTTCGCGTTCATGCCCTATCGAATCATGAGTGTGATGCAGAACACCACACTTATGGCCGTACCGCTGTTTATTTTCATGGGGGTTGTTCTTCAACGCACCAAACTGGCAGCGCAGTTATTGACTTCGATGGGGCGCCTGTTTGGCGGGCTGCCCGGAGGCCTGGCCATCTCCACCATTCTGGTGGGAGCACTGCTTGCCGCCTCTACCGGTGTGGTCGGTGCCAGCGTGGTCGCCATGGGCCTGATTTCATTGCCGGTCATGCTCGCGCACAATTACGACAAGCGACTGGCCACTGGCACAATCTGCGGTGCCGGCACCCTGGGCCAGATCGTCCCACCCTCGATCATCCTGATTATTCTTGGCGATGTGCTGGGGCTTCCGGTTGGGGATCTGTTCAAGGCAGCGGTCATACCCGGCGTCGTTCTGATCGGCCTGTACATCGTTTACATTCTCGTTCTTACCCGCCTCAAGCCCGAAACAGCCCCGGCCATGCCGGATGACAGCGGCCTGTCACGGGGAAAAGAGATACAGGCAGCACTGCTTGCCATCATCCCGCCGCTGGCACTGATTGTCATCGTTCTGGGTTCCATCTTCGCCGGCATTGCCACACCCACAGAGTCTTCAGCGCTCGGTGGCGTGGGGGCCGTGGTCCTTGCTCTGATTTACCGCCAGTTCTCCTTTCAGATGGTCTGGGAGGCGTCCAAGGACACGGTAAAGGTTACCGCCATGGTGTTTGCCATCCTTATCGGGGCAACGGCGTTCTCGATGGTCTTCAGCTATACCGGCGGCGACTACCTTCTCGAGGAGTGGATGCTGCAGCTCCCGGGTGAAAAATGGGGGTTCATCATTCTGGCCATGCTGGTCATCCTGGTGCTGGGTTTCTTCATCGACTTCGTGGAGATTTCCTTCATTATCGTGCCCATCCTGGCGCCGGTGGCGGAAGCTCTGGGCATCAACATGCTATGGTTCGCGATCCTTATCGCCATGAACCTGCAGACCAGCTTCCTGACGCCCCCATTCGGGTTCAGTCTGTTCTATCTCAAGGGGGTATCACCGCCCACGGTGCAAACGACCGATATCTATAAAGGGGTTTTGCCGTTCATACTGATGCAGATACTGGTCCTGGCCATGATCGTCATATTCCCCGAATGGTTTGGCATGAGCTCATCCTACTGACCTCAGCCGCTACCGTCTGAAGCCAGGGTGCCCTCAAGCGAGAGCACCCTGAATCGAGAGTACCGGGGCCTTCCAGCCCCGGTACTCATCGGCTCCCCTCCCTCCTGTTGGCACCATAGATGTCTTCAATTCCTCCCTGGATATGACAAACCCCGCTTGTTTTCTATACTGAACATGAAAACAGGCGATTCTCAGTTGTGATCTCGGGACACGCCCTGATGCTGAATCACTATCGACCGGTAAGGGTCGACTTCTGTCTGTGATTAACCAGCTGCAAAAGGGAGGCAGGTATCGATGAATCAAAGCACCGTGCGAAAAACCACCAGCGCCAATGACGGCCACCAGGAAGACAAACCCCATGTTCTGACACTGCCGCTGGAAGATCAGCAGGCAGACAGGGCGCCCCACAGCTATGAACGCTGGCTGATTGCCAAGCTGCTGCGTATGGCTGGCTCTCCGCCGGTACGGTTCCGGTTATGGAATGATGAACTGATCGAACCCGAAGCGGGGCAGGCACGGTTTACCCTCAGGCTCACTGACCCCAAGGCGTTATTTGCTCTGGTCACCAACCCCAATCTCGCTTTCGGTGATCTGTATGCCGCGGGAAGACTGCAGGTGGACGGCGACCTGACGGAACTGATGGAAACGCTCTATCGCGCGGTTCATAAAGCCAGACAACAATGGCCCAAATGGCTGGAGGCCCTGTGGCGTAATCACAACCCACGCTCAACCGGCGTCTCGGAGGCAAAGGAGAACATCCACCACCACTACGACCTGGGCAATGAGTTCTACCGGCTCTGGCTGGACCAGGCGGAAATGCAATACACCTGTGCCTACTATGAAACGCCCGCTCTGACCCTGGAGCAGGCCCAACTGGCCAAACTTGAACATGTATGTCGCAAGCTACGCCTGAAGCCCGGCATGACCGTAGTGGAAGCCGGCTGTGGCTGGGGTGGCCTGGCACGTTACATGGCCCGCAACTACGGAGTGAAGGTTCACTCCTACAACATCTCGAAGGAACAGCTCGCCTATGCCCGGGAAGAAGCCAGGCGCCAGCAGCTGGACCATCTGATTGACTATGTCGAGGACGACTACCGCAACATCGATGGGCAATACGATGCTTTCGTCTCTATCGGCATGCTTGAGCATGTGGGCAAGGAAAACTACGAGGCGCTTTCAGAGCTTATTCGCCGCTCCCTCAAGCCTGGTGGCCTGGCACTGTTGCACAGCATCGGACGCAATCGCCCCATGCTTATGAACGCCTGGATTGAGAAACGGATATTCCCCGGTGCCTACCCCCCCAGCATCTCCGAATTCATGGGCATTTGCGAGCATGGGGATTTCTCGGTACTGGATGTGGAAAACCTGCGGCTTCACTATGCCCAGACCCTGACCCACTGGATGGAACGGTACCGGAGCAGTATGGACAAGGTAACGGACATGTACGACGAACACTTTGCCCGTGCCTGGGAGATGTACCTGGCCGGTTCCACTGCCGCTTTCAGGGCAGGCTCCCTGCAGTTGTTCCAGGTGCTTTTCACCCATGGCGAGAACAATGAGTTGCCGCAAAGCCGGCGTGACCTCTATGTATCCCCAGCCGCCCCGGAGGCCCGATAATGGACTATTACGACCTGATCATCGTGGGCGCCGGGCCAGCCGGCTCAACGCTGGCTCACGCGCTCAGGGACAGCGGTAAGCGAGTCCTTGTTATCGACAAGCAGGATTTCCCCCGGGACAAAACCTGCGCAGGCTGGGTCACGCCCGCCGTCATGAAGAGCCTGGACATTGACCCTACAGAATATGGCGCTAACCACACCCTTCAGCCTATCCGGCAGTTTCGTATCGGTATGATGGGGCAGCCGGCCGTGGTCAATGACCACGGCGATACTGTCAGCTATGGCATCCGGCGTTGCGAGTTTGATGCCTATCTTCTGGACCGGGTAACCGCTCCCAAGCAACTGAAAACTCCGGTCAAATCAATTGTTCGCGGGGATGGAAACTGGGTAGTCAACGACACCTGGGAGGCACCTTTGATTGTTGGTGCCGGAGGCCATTTCTGCCCCGTTGCAAAGTTGCTTGGCGATGGTCCCGGCAGCCATGAGACGGTGGTGGCCGCCAAGGAAGTGGAATTCGAAATGACGCCGGAACAGGCCGAAGTCTGTGAGGCCCGTGGCGACACCCCAGAACTCTGGTTCTGCCGTGACCTGAAGGGTTATGCCTGGGTCTTCCGCAAGGGTAGCTACCTGAACATTGGCCTGGGCCGGGAAGACAACCACAAACTCACCGAACACCTGAATGCCTTTGTCGAAGAAATGAAATCGGAAGGGCGAATACCCTCTGACCTGCCTGGCCGGTTCAAAGGCCACGCCTACCTTCTTTACGCCCATGCGGAGCGGCCCCTGGCGGATGATGGCCTGCTGCTGATCGGTGATTCCGCTGGCCTGGCCTACACCCAGAGTGGTGAAGGCATTCGGCCCGCCATTGAATCCGCATTGATGGCGGCGGACATCATTCGTGACCGGGAGGATTATTCCGCCCAGTCACTGCAGGCGTACGGCGAGGCTATCGCCCACCGTTTTGGCAATCGTGCGATTTCCCAGGATCACGGCTGGCAGGTGCCGGATTGGGTAAAGATGCCATTGGCCAGCACCCTGATGCGATCCCACTGGTTTACCCGCAAGGTGGTGACCGAGAAATGGTTCCTTCATCAACAGGTGCCACCGCTGGAAACTGCCACCACGGCTGACTGAAAACAAAAAAGCCAGGGCCTCAGCCCCGGCAAGATGACGCGAACACGATGATGCCTGCCTGCAGGAGGCAGGCGGGTGTTACATGGAGAACTTGTGGTCGAAGCCCAGTGCAAAGGTGCTGTCGTCCTTCGCTCCGTTGTCCTCTTCCACGGCTGAAAAGTAGGCAAAAACCTTGCTGCTCTTGCCGACCTTGTAATCCGCGCCGATCGCCATGAGTGTGCGGTCGTCGTCGGACTGGTCATAATCCGTCATGCCGTACTGGGCCTTGAGCTTGAGACGGTCCAGATTGACCGCGCCGCTGACGATGTAGGACGTATCCTCATAGTCCACGCCGGCAACCGCTTCCGAGCTCTCAGCCTGCTGGAACAGGGCGCCCAGCCCAAAATTCTGGATGTTAACCTTGCCCACCAGTCGCAGTGCATCGGTTTCGGTTTCGTCACCGAGATCCAGAATGTCTGAGGTAACTTCGGAATCGTAAGCCAGGGCGCCGTAGAAGGTACCATTGTCGAAGACCAGGGAGGTGGAAACTGCGTCAGCCGGGCCATCCTTGTCATCAACACCTTTTTCTTCGCCCGGAATCACTGCCACATTCAGGGTGATGGCATTTGCCAGTTTCGGAGAGCTGTACTGCACAATGTTACCAACACGGTTTTCACCACCAACCACGTTCTTGATGTCAGCAAGGTTGAGATCACCAAACTGGTCGATCTTGCCCTGGGCCTTTTTGAACGGTGTATCGAATTTACCCGCGATCAGGGTGCCTGCTGAACCGTGCCGGAAGCCACCGAAGATATTGCGCTGGCTGGTAAGGCCACTGCCGTCGGCCACGTCCATGCCGAATTCAGCCTGGTAAACAGCACTCACGTCCTGAACATCCAGATCGAATTCGCCTTTTACGCCCAGACGGGAATCGTTGCTACGCAGCTCCCAGGCATCGTCGTTGCCATCGTCGACAACCCCGTAAGTCACATTCACTTTGCCGTATACGGTTGGGCCTTTATCCGCCGCCAGGGCCATAGTCGGCAGCGCTACCAGTGAACCTACAGCCAGGGCCAGCAATTGCTTTTTCATC
>CAZFPG010000201.1:0-6479 GCA_964521055.1 uncultured Marinobacter sp. | reverse complement strand
CCGGAAAACACCGAGCTGCTGAATGCCGTGAACGCCGAAGCGGCTGGTGCTATCGAAGAAGCGTACAGCATCCGCGACAAGATGGAGCGTTATGCACGTCTGGGCGAGATCAAGAGCGCGCTGGTTGAGAAACTGGCGGGTGATGAAGAAGGCCAGCCTTCCGCGGATGACGTCAAGAAGTACTTCGGCAAGGTCGAGAAGACCATTGTTCGCAAGCAGGTAATCGATGGCAAGCCACGTATTGACGGCCGCGATAACAAGACCGTCCGTCCCATCGAAGTGGAAGTCGGCGTTCTGCCCAGCACTCACGGTTCCGCCCTGTTCACCCGTGGCGAAACCCAGGCCATCGTGACCACCACGCTGGGTACGGCCCGCGACATGCAGATCATCGATGCCCTGGAAGGTGAGCGCAAGGACCCGTTCCTGTTCCACTACAACTTCCCTCCGTACTCCGTTGGTGAAGCCGGCCGTGTTGGTACACCGGGTCGTCGCGAAGTCGGCCACGGCCGTCTCGCGAAGCGTGGTGTGGCTGCGGTTATGCCTTCCATGGAAGAGTTCCCGTACACCATCCGTGCGGTTTCCGAGATCACCGAGTCCAACGGTTCCAGCTCCATGGCGTCTGTCTGTGGTTCCAGCCTGGCACTGATGGATGCGGGTGTGCCCATCAAGGCACCGGTTGCCGGTATCGCCATGGGTCTGGTCAAGGAAGGCGACAAGTTTGCGGTTCTGACCGACATCCTGGGTGACGAGGATCACCTCGGCGATATGGACTTCAAGGTAGCGGGTACCTCCGAAGGTATCACTGCCCTGCAGATGGATATCAAGATCCAGGGCATCACCGACGAGATCATGGAAATCGCCCTGGACCAGGCCAACGCAGCACGCCTGCACATCCTGGGTGAAATGGCGAAGGTGATTTCCGCGCCGCGCAAAGAGCTTTCCAGCCGCGCGCCGAGCATTACCACCATCAAGATCAATCCGGAGAAAATCCGTGACGTTATCGGCAAGGGCGGTTCCGTGATCCGTTCCATCTGTGACGAGACCGGTGCCTCCATCGATCTGGATGATGACGGCAACGTGAAGATCTACGCCGACAACCAGGATGCAGCCAATGCTGCGATGAAGCGGGTAATGGAAATCACCGCTGAAATCGAGGTTGGTGCCATTTACAGCGGTCGCGTTGAGCGCATCGTGGACTTCGGTGCCTTCGTTAACATCCTGCCTGGCAAGGATGGTCTGGTGCACATCTCCCAGATCTCCGAGCGCCGCATCGAGAACGTCACCGACGAGCTCAGTGAAGGCCAGGAAGTGCTGGTGAAGGTTCTGGACGTGGACAACCGTGGACGCGTAAAACTGTCCATGAAAGAAGTAAAGGAAGGCGAACAGCCCACGGACCTCTCCGCGCTGTAAGCTGACCCCGACGGGCCCAACACCCCGTAGGTCGGATTAGCCGAAGGCGTAATCCGACAAAAAAGCCCGCCACTCTCTCGAGTCTGGCGGGCTTTTTCGATTCAGGGCCTGCATCTTCTGTGAAGCGCCTGCCACAAACCGTCTTTCAAAACACGCCACGTAAATACGTCCCTGTAGGGCTCGGTCGCGCCATCCCTGGCGCTCCACGGTTTTGCAAGACGGTTTGCGGCAGGCGCCCAGGCCTCCTACTCACGATTAGCATCCATAAACCCAAGCACCGCCGCCTGATACCCCGGAATCACAAACGTAGACCCATGCCCGGTATCCGTCCTTAAAAACTCCTTCGGCTCCCCAGCCGCCTCAAACAACCGCTCCCCATGATGAAACGGGATTATCCCGTCCCGCTCACTGTGAATCACCATCACTGGCACCGGGCTGATATCACCGATCATTTCCGTGGCCTCATACTCGTCGGTAATGGTCCAGCTCAGGGGAACCTGGAAGGGCCAGGTCAGCCAGAAGTCGCCCAGCTTCTCCCGGGCGATGGCGCGGAAACCGGAGAAGGTGCCATCCAGGATTACGCCGTCCAGCGGCGGTTGTTCGTCCCGTTTTACCCATTCGCTGGCCAGGGCCGTTCCCAGTGCGCCACCCAGGCTCTGGCCCAGCAGGAACAGGGGCTGGTTCTGTACGTCCGGCTGGTCAATCAGCCAGCGCAGGCCGGTCTCTGCGTCGTGCAGGGTGCCCTCTATGTCCGGTGCGCCGGTTGAGCGGCCGTATCCCCGGTAGTCGATTATGAAGACGTTATAGCGTCTCTCAGGCAGCCAGGCGATGTTCATGATGTGGCTGCTGATGTTCTGGGCGTTGCCGTGCAGGTAATAAACTGTGCCCTTTGGTTCGGATTCGGCGGGCAGCCACCAGCCGTGGAGGGTTTCGCCATCCGGAGTGTCGAGGTACACGTCGTCGTATTCCAGGTTCAGGCGGTCGGGGGTCACGTAGGTGACCTGGTCGGGGTAGAAGAAGACGCTGCTGCAGCCTGTCTGCAACAGTAGTGCGAGTGCGGCGATTATGCCCGCCAGTGTTCTCAGAAGTACGCGTGGAGTCCGAGTTGCCATGTGCTGCGGTACCTGTCGTAGTGGCCTTCACGGCTGAATTTTCCGAACAGGCTGAACTCCCGTTCGAAGTGCCAGTTGCCTTCCAGGTAGGCCTCGTCCTGACGGTGTTGGCTGCTGACGATCCAGGCTTTGGTTTTCACGCCACCGAGCAGACTGAACCGGTTGTTCTGGTGGAGTATGCCCAGGTCGGCACCCGGGGCAGCGTCGTAGCCCCGGCGCAGGTCGTCGTCGATTTCCAGGTCTGCGGTGGCGATGGCGAAGGCCTGGATGCCGCTGGCCAGCTGCCAGCTGCCGCCTGCGCCACCCTCCAGGTAAGGAGTGAATATGCGGTTGGTTTCCGTGTCAGTGCGGCGGCCGCCAAAGCCGACCTGCCAGGACAGCGGCGAGAAGAACTGGTTGCGGGGCGAGAGGGAGCGGATCTCTACGCCGGTCAGTTGTTCGATCTGCAATTCGTCATTGTCGGTGTACAAGCGGGCGTCCAGCCGCAGGAACTGGAGCTGGGCACCACCCCGGTAACCGGCCGGTGGGTCGAGAACGTCATGATACGCGGGGCGCAATGTCAGTTCCGTGAAGTTGCGATCACCTATCCGTCCACCGCTGAGGCTGGCGCGGAAGGTGTCGTGGCCCTGGTCGTCCCGAATGGCTGGCTCTGGCGGGCCTTCCTTGGCGGCTACGCCGCGAATCCGGCTGCGTTCTCGCAGCAGATCGTGGGAGAGGGGAGCTGCGTGTTCCCGGGCCCAGCCGTCTGCCTCGCTCTGGTACCGGACATAGTCGTAGGTGGTGTCCAGCACACGGGCCCGCTCTTCATCGCTCAATGCCCTTACTTCCGGGGCATCCGCATCCACATAGCCGTTGGCGATGGCTGCGGCAAGCGTCTGGTGGTCGCCAGGCAGCGAGTCGATGCTGTGGCTGACGCTGGTTGCCGCTGAAGGGCGGTAATAGACTTCTTCCACCAGGCCCCTGTCCACCACCCAGCGCACGGTATCCGAGGGAATGGCGTGGGTACTGACTTCGTCCAGCAGGTCGGTGCCGGGCCGTGCCACGTCGATCAGCGCCAGCAGCCGGTAGGCGCAGTTCTCGTCGAAGAAATAGTAGTCGAAGTTGCGATCCCGGATCTCCCAGGTGTGGGCCAGCATCATGTCCACTTCCGGCTGCGTCAGGTTGAGCTGGTATTCCCACAGGTCCCGATGCTCAATATCGGAATAAAGCCGGATCTTTTCGTAGTAGGGCTGGATGGAGGTGATGCCAGGGTAGCCGCCAAAAATGCCCTTGTAGGCGAACAGGATCTCGCTGTCGTGGGCAGCGGCGTCGGCGGCATAGGAAATGGTGTTGGCCAGGATCAGGTTGGTTTCCTCGTCCTCCTGGGGCGGGTCGAGGCGAAGAAAGGTGTGGCCAAACATCGACGACGGGCTGTTCAGGTACGAGGCGGCAAACACCAGCGTCACCGTTTCGGTATTCAGTTCTTCGGCCCACTCGTCGTAAGCCGGGCAGTCTGCCGGTTGTTGTGCCAGGCCCAGTTGCTGTCTCAGCCAGTGGTCCCTGGCCGGAAAGCGGCAGCGGGCGTGGTCATCACCGCTCCCGGGCTGTGTAATGGCTTTCAGTGTGGCTTCAAGTTCCGCCCCTGGAGAGGTTTTGCCCCGGTCACTGAGAAAAAAACCGTCATCGTCCGCCTGGCTGGTATAGCCATCACCGAAGCGGTCGGGCTGGTAATGTACAAGGGTCAGCCATGCAGGGTGTTGGTGGAGGTCTCCGGTGTCCGGGAGTGGGCTGGCGTATGCGTGAAAACCTGTTGCCAGCCAGAGCAGGGCCAGCGCGAACCGAAGCGAAGTGCGCATGGATGGTCGTCAGTTCCGGGTTAAAAGACGGGTGGAAATCTCGGTAGCGGTTGCGCCGTCCCTGGCGTGTTGATTCCTGTTTCAAGCTTGGGAATCAGGCTGCTACGTACTTGCTCAGTGATTCATTCTTTTCCAGCAGGGCCACGATGGCATCCACCGCTTCACCAGACGTGGTGTCTGACGACGGGAAGATGGTTGCGAAATTGTCCTGCAGGACTTTGCGGAATGAATCCCGGTCTGCTTCGTCGACACCCAGCAGCACTGCCAGGGTATCCAGGTTTTCGCCAGAGCCGCGGGACATGTCACGGGCTACCTTGTCGATGTTGCTTTCCATGTACATGGCCATGGACTGGACAGACTGGTTGGTCTGACAACCGAGGGTGCCGGTGGTCATACCGAAGGTCTGGTTACCAAAGGTGCCGTTGGTGGTTGCTGCCAGAACGTGGGGCGCGATGCCGGACTGTCCTTTCCAGATCATGGCCCCAACGCCGCAACCGGGCTGGGCGAAAGCGAGGGTAGAAGCACCCATAAGCAGTGCACCTGCAATCAGTTTTTTCATTATCCACTCCTTGTTTGGTTTTAGCTGTCGTCGCAAACGCGCCGAATCCACCTGAGAGGGTCCTGGGAGCCGGCGCGCTAACGGCCCTGACTGATTCCCGTGGAGACAGGTCGACCGTTGATTCTGAGTATAGTCCATATATCAGGAAGGCAAGTTACAAACGTGCTGAGTGATTGATTTGGCCTATAAAGTCAAAGTGTGATCATGCGTCCATTTTTCTAAATCAGCTAAAAAACAAAATAATACAGCGTTATTTTTATATCACAACGGTTTGGGTATAGTGCGCGCGACCATGAAGGCTTATACACACGGCGGAAGCGCACTGCCCAACCCGGTTAACCCCCCAGGTAGGCATTCTGGACGTCCGGATTGGACAACAGGTTTTTCCCGGTATCATGCAAACGGATGCGCCCGGTTTCCAGCACGTAACCACGGTCCGCCAGGTTCAGTGCCTGATGGGCGTTCTGTTCCACCAGGAACACGGTAATGCCTTCCTCCCGCAGCTTGCCGATGATCTCGAAGATCTGTTTGATCACCAGTGGCGCCAGCCCCAGTGAAGGCTCGTCCAGGATAATCATGTTCGGCTTGCTCATCAGCGCCCGCCCGATGGCCAGCATCTGCTGCTCACCGCCGGACATGGTGCCGGCACGCTGGTGTTCCCGCTCTTTCAGGCGTGGAAACAGCTCATAGACATGATCCTGGCTTTTGCGGATTTCCGACTTGGTGTTGAAGAAACCACCCATATGGAGATTTTCCTCGACGGTCAGGCCGGAAAACACGCGCCGGCCTTCCGGCACGATGGCAATTCCCGAGCGCATGATGTTTGACGTCATGTCCCGGGTGATATCCCGCCCCTGAAAGATAACCCGGCCGGAAGTGGCCTGGGGGTTACCGCAGACGGTCATCAGCAGTGTGGTTTTTCCGGCACCATTAGCACCGATCAGCGAAACAATCTCGCCCTTTTTTACTTCAACGGACACACCGTGCAGCGCTTCGATCTTGCCGTAATGGGTATGGACATCTTCTAGTACTAGCATGGTAATTCCTCAGGCCTCACCCAGATAGGCTTTGATAACGTCATCGTTCCGGCGGATCTCGTCCGGCGTACCGCTGGCCAGGGGCCGGCCCTGGTTGATTACATTGATGCGGTCGGAGATATCCATCACCAGACTCATATCGTGCTCAATCAGCACCACGGAAACGTTGTAGTCTTCCTTTAGGCTGATGATCAGCTGGTTGAGGTCCTTGGTTTCGGCCGGGTTAAGGCCCGCCGCCGGTTCGTCCAGCATCAGCAGCCTGGGCTCGGTGACCATGCAGCGGGCAATTTCAAGCCGTCGCTGCTGGCCATAGGCAAGGTTGCCGGCATCACGGTTGGCCATTTCCGTCAGGCCGACCCGGTCCAGCCAGTATGCCGCCCGGTCCAGCGACTTCTGCTCCTTTTCGCGGTAGTCCGGTGTTTTGAGAATACCTGCCAGCAGGTTGGTATTGAGATGACGATGCTGGGCAACCAGCAGGTTTTCCACCACCGTCATGCGGTTGAACAGGCGAACGTGCTGGAAGGTT
>CAZFPG010000200.1:0-6485 GCA_964521055.1 uncultured Marinobacter sp. | reverse complement strand
CGTTTACCGGGGCAACCCATGACCGCGCCGGGGTGTTTGCTCAGGCCGACGGCGGTACGCTGTTCCTCGATGAGATTGGTGACATGCCCATTGCCCAGCAAGCCAAGCTGCTGCGTGTGCTGGAAAACGGCGAGGTGACCCCGGTGGGCGGCACCCGACCACACACGGTGGATGTGAGAGTGGTTGCGGCAACCAACATCGCGCTGCAAACCAAGGTGCAGAACCAGGAGTTTCGCCAGGACCTGTACTATCGATTGGCCGGCTATATCATCCAGTTGCCCCCGCTGCGCCACCGCCGCGAGGATATCCCCCTGCTGGTCCAGCACTTTCTCACCACACTGGGACAACAAATGGGGCGGGAGAAGGTCGATATTACCGAAGAGGCGATGGAAGCCCTCCGGTGCCATGAATTTCCAGGCAATATCCGCGAATTACGCAATCTGATCGAGTACGCACTGATCAGCAGTCACGGCGCGCCAATAACGCCCCGACACCTGCATTTCATCAATATCGGTGGCAGCCACCTTGCCCCGTCTCCGGCACCCTCCACCCCCGGAATGAGCCTAACCGAGTACGATGAACAGCACCTGCTGGCTTATGTACGCGAGCACGGCCGGATTGATAACTCACTGGCCCAGCAGCTACTAAATGCCCCGCACAACCGCGCCTCCTACCTGCTGAAGAAGCTGCTGCGAGAGGGGCAACTGGAACGGCACGGAGAGAGGCGCTGGGCTTATTACACGCTCCCAGGTCTATAGCCACTTTGCTCGGTCACGGATTTTACACGCACCGCTCGCGGTTTTGGCGTAAGTTGTCTGCCAATATTTTTTCAAACCGGGCTTTGCTGACTTCCCTGTCACTGACCACCTCTCACAACACGCACATGGACGTCATCGTCACCAACACCGCCGCCACCATCACTCTTATCGTTGCCGACAACATTGCCGTCGTCAAAGCTCACACTCCAGACGCCGAAGCTAATGTCGGTATAGGGTGACGAAGTCCAGTACATCGATGGTGGCGTTGCCGGAAACAGGCTGCTGTTGATGGAGGGGCTGTAGCAGGCAGATTCCACCAGGCTTTTCAGTTCCTTTTTATTCGGCATACGCCAATCCGTTTGCCCCAGATAGTCACCGCCATTGGTGCTTAGCGCCGCTTCCATCGCGCCTTTCCAGGTGTAGGTGGTGGCGGTGCCCGTGCACTGGTCGTCACTGCCATCATTCGGTGTGTCGTCCACCCAGGTCTGCCCCAGCGAACATTTGGCCCAGGTCAGGCCGGTTAGTGTGTCCGTCACAGTGCCATCGAAGTTATCGGTATAATTGCTATCCAGCTTGGTCAGCTGGATATCGGCATTGCAGGCAGCGTGGGCCTGGCCAGCCAGCAGCGCGGGGAGCATCAGGCCGGCAGCCAGTATGGATCTCACGGATGGTCTCATACTCTTTCTCCTTGGTGTCCTCTCCGCCATGTCAGTAACCGCCCCTCACCACTCGCACAGGGGCGCTGCTGTCCTTATTGCCGCTGCTAGCGGAAACTTCACCAAAGGCAAAGAACACCGCCCAGACAAAGTTGCTGGAACCGGCATAGGGTGAGGACGTCCAGTAACGGATGCTGACGGTATTGGGGAAATAATCCGTATCAATCGCCGGGTTGCTGCGATCGATGCTAGTGATACTCAGCAGTTCGGTGTCTGCGGGCATACGCCAGTCACTAGCACCACACAGGCTGGCGGCATTTACATCGGCCACGAATTTTTCCGTATCGCAACCACTAACGCCAACACAAGTGCCGCCATCAGCGGTGCCCGCATTGCCGCCATCATTGATGCCGCTGCTGTTATACCATGTATAGGTGTTGTCCTTGTCGCGCAGGCCGCCGTCATCGGTCTTCACTTCCCACAGTAAACCGGTGACGTTATCCAGCGTGCAGGCCCATTCACTGACGCCGCTGCCCAGTGCCGGATCAGCCGGACAACTACCTTCGCCCGCCTGTTCGCCGCTGTTGCAAACTTTGCTGTAGCTGAAACCCTTGCGGCCATCAGCATCATCATTGGTGAGCGGATCACTGTCACGGCCAAAGTAGACGTCTTGCCCGGCGGGCACCACATCCAGGCCGTTGGCGATTTCAAAGCCTTGCTCCGTGGCAGTAGCCGCTGGCGAGGCGTCATTGACACAATCCACATCGTTGTTGTGTGTGTCGCTGCCGATATAGCCGGAAGCCGTATCGTCATAGGCGTAATCGCCGCACAGCGTAATGCCGGTATCGTTAAGCGGTTTTTGCGCCACGGCAAAACGGCTGATCGCCAGCACAGCGGAGGCGTTACCGGCAGCATCGGTGACCTGCAAGGTGCAATCATCGAATTCGCCATAGGCCAGCGCATTGAAGGTGAGAGTGTTATCGCCAACGGCGGCGCTGGTCGTCGCCGAGCTGCAACTGCCTCCATAGGTAAGGCTGCCGGCCTCGGTGCTGTTAAACGTGTAATCCGGTGTGGTGTCGCGCCCAAACATCACGCGGGCGGTTTCTGTCAGTTGCGGGGCGGTGGTATCGCCGACAGGCGTGCTGGCTGCGTCTCCCCCACCACTGCTGTCGCCACCACAGGCGACCAGTGCTGTTGCCGCTATCAGCAACAGACCTTTTTTGATTGCTTTCATGCATTCCCCATCGGCAGATCTCTTTCCCCAGGTTTCTGCAAATTCACTGCCAAGAATTTTTTCCCTTATTTTTCAATACACTGATGCTTAATACGGGATGAGATCAGACTCTTATATAATTAATTTTCTTATAAACTCCTATAACTTTGCTTACAGTTGCTTATAAAACGTTTCCTGAAGGGAGAGGCGCTGGGCGTATTACACGCTCCCTGACCGGTAGCCCCAGGTTAGTGGCTAACCTAGCCAACCGGCCCACTGTGGAAACGGAACTCGGTATCCGGCTTTTCTATCAGCCGCTTCTCAAGCTCCAGAAACACCCCTGCCCGCTCGTCCACGGGCCCTCCATTGGCCTGTTCCGCCAGTTGCAGGTAATCCCGATAGTGCCGGGCCTCGGACCTCAGAAGTCCGTTGTAGAAATCGGACAATGCTTGATCCAGGTGAGGTGCCAGGGCGGCGAACCGCTCGCAGGAGCGGGCTTCGATAATAGCCCCGACAATCAGGACATCCACCAGCCGGCCAGGATCTTCCGCCCTCACCTCTTTGCGTAAGCCGGCGGCATAGCGCGCTGGGGTTAGATGGCCGTAGTGCACGCCGCGCTTTTTCATAACCGCCAGTACCTGCTCGAAATGACGCAGCTCTTCCCGGGCCAGACGGGACATCCTGTTCAGCAGGTCGGTGTTGTCCACATAGCGATACATCAGACTCAGCGCCGTTGAGGCAGCCTTCTTTTCGCAGTGGGCGTGATCGATCAGCATCAGGTCCTGGTTTGCCAGGGCGTTTTCGATCCAGCGTTGTGGTGTTCTGCAGGGCAGGAAATCGTGGATGGCGTTCAGTGCGTCGGTCATGTTTCACAGCAGGTCAGATTCTTGGGCATGCGAGTATACATCACTTAACAGAGTGCTCCGATCTCTGTCCAACTTAACTTTGTAAGGGGTTTCCTATAGAATGCAGCGCCAACTTAACGCCTTTTCGCCATAAAACTCCCGCCAGGCATCGATGCCCCCGGTGCGGGACATTCCAACTGATGAGGGTCCATATCGTGTTAGAAGCCTATCGTGAACACGTTGCAGAACGCGAAGCTCTGGGTATTCCCCCCAAGCCTCTGAATGCCGAGCAGACCGCTGCCCTGGTCGAGCTCCTGAAAAATCCTCCGGCCGGTGAAGAGGAAACGCTCGTTTACCTTCTGGAAAACCGCATCCCACCGGGTGTTGACGAAGCCGCCTATGTAAAAGCCGCCTTCCTGTCTGCCATTGTTAAAGGTGAAGCGACGTCTCCGCTGATCGACAAAAAGAAGGCCGTCCAGCTGCTGGGTATGATGCAGGGTGGCTACAACATCGCCACTCTGGTTGATCTTCTGGACCACAGCGAACTGGCCGAGCTGGCTGGCGAAGAGCTCAAACACACGCTGCTGATGTTTGACGCGTTCAACGACGTCAAGGAAAAGATGGACGCCGGCAACGCCGTCGCCAAGGCTGTGGTTGAATCCTGGGCCAACGCCGAGTGGTTCACCAACAAGAAGAAGGTTCCCGAGAGCACCAAAATGGTGGTGTTCAAGGTGACCGGCGAAACCAACACCGACGACCTGTCTCCTGCTCCCGATGCCTGGTCCCGCCCGGACATCCCGCTGCACGCCCGCGCTGCCTATAAGATGGAACGCGACGGCCTGAAGCCGGAAGAGCCCGGTGTCACCGGCCCCATGAGCCAGATTGACGAGATCAAATCCAAGGGCCTGCCCGTTGCTTTCGTTGGCGACGTAGTGGGTACCGGCTCTTCCCGTAAATCCGCCACCAACTCGGTTCTGTGGTTCTTTGGTGATGACATCCCGGGCGTACCCAACAAGCGCGCTGGCGGTGTCTGTATCGGTAACAAGGTTGCCCCGATCTTCTTCAACACCATGGAAGACGCCGGCGCCCTGGTATTTGAAGCACCGGTCGACGACATGAACATGGGCGACGTGATCGAAATCCGCCCCTACGAAGGCAAGATCCTGAACGAAGCCGGGGAAACCATCTCCGAGTTCGGTTTCAAGTCCGACGTGATCCTGGACGAAGTACAGGCCGGTGGCCGTATCCCGCTGATCATCGGCCGTGGCCTGACCAACAAGGCCCGCACCGCACTCGGCCTGGGCGCCACTGACATCTTCCGCCTGCCGAACGACCCGGAAGCCGGCACCAAGGGCTTCACCCTGGGCCAGAAGATGGTCGGCAAGGCCTGTGGCCTGGAAGAAGGCAAAGGCGTTCGCCCTGGCACTTACTGCGAGCCTCACATGACCACCGTCGGCTCCCAGGATACCACTGGCCCGATGACCCGTGACGAGCTGAAAGACCTGGCGTGCCTGGGCTTCCAGGCCGACCTGGTGATGCAGTCCTTCTGCCACACCGCTGCCTACCCGAAGCCGGTGGACGTGGAAATGCAGCACACCATGCCGGACTTCATCCGCACCCGTGGCGGTGTTTCCCTGCGCCCGGGCGACGGCATCATCCACTCCTGGCTGAACCGCATGCTGCTGCCGGACACGGTTGGTACCGGTGGTGACTCCCACACCCGTTTCCCAATGGGCATTTCCTTCCCGGCCGGTTCCGGCCTGGTTGCCTTCGCCGCTGCCACCGGCGTTATGCCGCTGGATATGCCGGAGTCTGTCCTGGTTCGCTTCAAGGGCGAGATGCAGCCGGGCATCACCCTGCGTGACCTGGTACACGCGATCCCGCTGTACGGCATCAAGCAGGGCATGCTGACCGTTGAGAAGAAAGGCAAGATCAACGAATTCTCCGGTCGCATCCTGGAAATCGAAGGCCTTGAGCACCTGACCGTTGAGCAGGCGTTCGAGCTGTCCGACGCTTCCGCCGAACGCTCCGCAGCCGGTTGTACCATCAACCTGTCTGAAGAGTCCGTGGCCGAGTACCTGCGCTCCAACATCACCATGCTGCGCTGGATGATTGCCGAAGGTTACGGCGACCCACGTACCCTGGAGCGTCGCGCCCAGCAGATGGAAGAGTGGATTGCCGATCCGAAGCTGATGCGTGCCGACAAGGACGCCGAGTACTCCCACGTGGTAGAAATCGACCTGGCCGAGATCAAAGAGCCCATCGTGTGCTGCCCGAACGATCCGGACGATGCCCGCACCCTGTCCGAAGTGGCTGGCGACAAGGTGGACGAAGTCTTCATCGGTTCCTGCATGACCAACATCGGTCACTTCCGTGCTGCGGGTAAGCTGCTGGCACAGAACAAGGAGCCCCTGAAGACCCGCCTGTGGATGTCTCCTCCCACCAAGATGGACCAGGCCCAATTGATGGAAGAAGGTTACTTCAACATCTACGGCACCGCTGGTGTGCGCACCGAGATGCCGGGCTGCTCCCTGTGCATGGGTAACCAGGCACGTGTGGCTGCCAAGAGCACGGTGCTGTCCACCTCCACCCGTAACTTCCCCAACCGCCTGGGCGACGGTGCCAACGTGTACCTGACCTCTGCGGAACTGGCGGCAGTGGGTGCGGTTCTGGGCAAGCTCCCCTCCGCCGAGGAGTATATGGAGTACGCCAAGG
The DNA here is from genome assembly GCA_964521055.1 of uncultured Marinobacter sp. Taxonomy (GTDB): domain Bacteria; phylum Pseudomonadota; class Gammaproteobacteria; order Pseudomonadales; family Oleiphilaceae; genus Marinobacter. The sequence goes on along the minus strand of CAZFPG010000200.1, from coordinate 298 downwards.
ACCTGAACAGCATGTCGAAAGAGATCTACAAGTATCTCAACTTCGACCAGATGGAGAACTACACCAGCAAGGCATCTGAAGCGAACGTTGCTTAAGATCTGACCTTCTGGTTTTCGCTCCATGAAAACGCCAGCCTTCGGGCTGGCGTTTTTTTGGCCGCTTACTTTGGTATACGGCGGAAGGTAGCCTGCCAGTGTTGGGGCTGGGCCCGCGGTGGGGGTGGCTTTTATGCCGGGAAAAAGGTGTAGGAGCGCAGCGAGTTATTTTTGGCAGAAGAAAAGGCACCCCACCGCGGGCC
>CAZFPG010000199.1:0-6519 GCA_964521055.1 uncultured Marinobacter sp. | reverse complement strand
CATGCCCAGATCCTGAGTTGTAGATACTGAGGCGCGCATGGGGTTTCCTCACGTTTCCTGTTGTTGTTATGTCAGGGATGAAACTTCTTTCACGATTATGAACCCAACCGCGTCCCCACCCCATGACTTCGCTGACGGGTCAACGGGATATGCAGGCCAATTATCGGCCTGTGCTGGTGCCATCACCCCTGGAATGCCATTCTACAAAACCGGCCAGTGCGCGGGCTGAAAGGCCAGGGCTTTCCAGCATCGGGAGGTGTCCCACATTCCGGAACAGGCGGATATCGGCATTGGGGGTGGCATTGCGGAACCAGTCAACACAGCGTGTGGGGGTGATTACATCGCGGTCACCCCATTGCACCTGCAATGGTGGCGTTTCCGGGCCCAGGTAGCGTGCGGGGGCCAGCGCATCCGCCAGCATGTCATCGAAAATATGACGCAGGGCGCCCCTGCGTTTCAGCAGGTCAGGCCCCAGCAGGCCAGTCATTGCAACGCCCATGGCAGTGGGCTTGCCGTTGCCCACACTGTTGAACATGCGGTAGACGCCCGCCCAGTCCCGGGGGATCAGTACCTGGTCCCGGTCGGTTTTGAAGGGAGCGTTGAGATCCACATCCGGGTGTTCGGGGATGCCGGCGCTGTTCAGCAGAGTCAGTGAGGCGGGTGTCATCTTATGCGCCAGCACAGCGGCTATGGCGCCACCCATGGAACTGCCGGCAATGTGGGTATCGCTGGCAGACCAGGAGGTGAGCCAGCTTTTCAGCCTCAGGGCCTGGTCTTCATAGCGGTAGCTGGCGGTGGGGTGATAGTCGCTCTCCCCGAATCCCGGCAGGTCCGGAACCACAATGTGCCAATGGCCGGGAAGCCGTTGCAACCAGAAGGCCCAGTTCTCTTTCATTGCGGCAAAGCCATGAAGCAGCACAACGGTTGGCCGGCCGGCAGCCGGTGCGCCTTTTTCCAGGTACACCATCCGGTGTCCGTCGACAACGGCTTCGCGGCGTTTTGCCTGAAGTAGCCAGCGCTGGCCTGTTCTGGCCGCTGGCCAGAAATCGGGAGTGGGTATTTTCACAGGGAGTTTCCGCTCTGATTCGATCAGCCCAGTGTACCCATTCTGTGGTGACGGGCTTTGGCCTGTCCGACCGGCCGTTGCGGCAGCGGGGCAAGATACGGATCAGAACGAGAAGTCGGTAATGACAGGGTCGTGGTCAGACGAGCGCCAGGGCATGCCTTCCGCCACCGGAACCGGGCCCTGGTAACCCAGCGCACGGGGCTCTTCTGCATTGATTGACCAGACGGTGGCGCCAATGAGCCGCTCGGCCAGCCCTTTTGAAACCAGGCTGTAATCGAGACTGCCACTGCGGCCCCGGTAGCGATAGCTGGTCTGGTTGCAGGCGGTTTCGGTGCACTCGTGGAACTGCCGGACGGCGTTGGTATAGCCTGCCTCGGCCATTAACTGCAGGGGTGTTTCCCGGGCATAGCTGTTCATGTCGCCGGTGATGAGTGTTCCCGCCATATGGTCGGGTTCCGGTAGCGCCCTGGCCCAGTCGAGGATGGCCCGGGTGGCCTGTTCGCGGCTGTGGCGATAACAGCCCTGGCCGTCGTTCTGGTCCCGGTTCTGGCCTTTTGCGCCGCGGCAGGCCTTTGACTTGAGGTGGGGCACAACGACGCGCAGTGTCTGATTGCTGTCTACCGCCCTGAACAACTGGGCTACCGGTGGCCTGCCGGGTGTTGGAAAGCTGGCTGGACCCGGGCGATGGGCTCGGCCCTCGGCCGTCACCCGGTCGTGGCGGTAGAGCAGGTCGGTCCGGATGGCGTCTCCGCCGGTTCTACGGTCCGCTTTCACATAACGCCACTGCTCTCCCAGGGCTCCGGCCAGGGCCGCTATGGCACTGTCGGGGCCATAGCCATCGTTTTCCACTTCGGTGACTGCAATGATGTCCGGGTCCGGTGCAATCAGCGCCGCTACCAATTGTGATTGCTGTTGCCTGTATTCGTCCGCCGTTTTCGCACCCCGGGCCGCAGGGAATCCATTACCGTTGCCATCGCCATTGAAAAAATTACCGAGATTGAGTGTAACAACCCTGAGAGTTGCCGAGTCGGGTCTTGGCGGCGCACCGGTGCGGGGGTTTGCCGGCCTGAACACTGGTGGTGATTCCGGCTGCAGGCGCCAGGCGCCAAAACGGTAATCCAGAACACCTGATAACTCGTCGACACGATCACCGGCCCGCACCGTATTGTCTGCGGACAGGCTGGGCCGTGGCCAAGGGACCGGTCGGGGATTGCGAACGCCCCTGCCATCGTCCAGGAGCAGGCGGTTACGTTCCTGATGTTGGTGGCGGGCCTGTGCTTCCGCCCCTGGGCTGATGATTTCCGTGGCGACGACCTGATCATGAGCGGCGAGGGTAAGTTCGCCGTAACGGGCAAGATTGTAGTGATCAATAACCGTCAGCTCATCGACGACGGAAATCCGCATGTTTTCCAGGTGTTCCGGCTCCAGGCCCCGGGGCCAGGGCAGCGTGATCGGGACCGGTGCCGGCAGCTTGCCCTGCCCGCAATGCTCTATGGCAGAGACGTCAGTGAGCTCGGTCAGGCCGTGAAACTCTTTGACCCGGCCAGACACCCGCACCCTGTCTCCCCGACTGCCAGGGGAGCGACTGGTGTAGACAAACAGGGCTTCGGAGGTTTTCGGGTTGTCGTCGGTTTCGTGGTCGGACTGCTGCAGGTAGAAACCACGGAACCCGCCCTGTTGGCGGGAGTCCATGGTGATAATGCCTTCTACGGTGACGGCCTGGCCGGCAAGGGGAGAGCTGGCCTTTTCACCCTGAACCCGTGAAATACCCGTGGCAGGCGTGCCACAGCCCTCCGCTGCTGCGAAGGCGGGGAGCCAGAGCAGCAGAAAGGGGGCCAGAACCCTTGTGGCGAAACAGCTGAATGTGGTCACCCGGGCAAGTCTAGCAGAGCCCGGCAACCGCTTTAATAGCCCGCTCGCGGGCGGATTGGGCAATGCCCAGCTGTTCCTCGTTGGCCAGCTCCAACTGCTGCACCATCGGGTCCGGATGCCGGCTGTCGGCACCCAGCCCGAAGCGTGAAAGCACGTAGGGAGCCAGGGCTGCCCGGGTTGTCAGCTCCAGGTAGTTGTCGTTCATGCCGTAGTCCGCGGCAATGATTTCCTGTTGGGCTTTGTTCAGGCGGCTGTCCGGGACCATCAGCAGGGAAATCTGGCGGTTCCAGTCATCATCCTGATGGCTGGTATGGCGGCTGCGCTGGCGAATAGCTTCCGGCTTGCCGCGGAAACGGCTGAGGGCAAAATCACGGAACTCCCGATTGGAGTCGCACCATGCGCGCAGATGCCAGCTCTGGCCAACGCATACCAGGGTGTGGGGTTCCAGCGTACGCTGGGATACGCCCGCGGGGCTGAGGGATGCGTATTCGGCCTTCATTACCCTGCCATGGCGGGTGGCCGTCACAGCGGCCCGCATGACCTCTGGTTTAACAACACGTTGCGGACCCCGCACAATGGTGCTGTCCGGAAGGCTGATGTTCAGGGATTCGAAGGTATCGCTGAGGCTGTCCTGCCGTGCCAGCAGATCCTGATACTCGCTGGCGTGGCCGGTTGTGACCACGGGGCGGAACTCTGGCGAAGGCACGTAACCCTTGAGGTGGCGATCATAAACCAGATTATCCGGCGCCAGTTCCCGCAGGTAGGTATTGATATCCTTGGAAGCCTGCTGTCGCCCTATGCCGAAACTGTGGCAGATGTGGTTGGTGGTGAGCCGTCCTTCCCAAAGGGCGATGATTTCAATCAGCCGGTAGCGAAGTAACAGATCCCACCGAATGGGCCAGTCCGTTTTTTTCATAACCAGGCGCTCATGGTTTGCGTGAATTGCATGAGTTGAGAGACTCGTGGGTGAAGATGGACAGTAATGATAACTATCTCATGTTAACCCCTTGGGGCGTCTGCGTGTGTTACGTCACCTTAATGTAAAATAATGTTAAATCCGGTAACCGTTTCGGTACAAGCCGTTTCAGAATTTCGGCAAATGCGTAGTGGCGCCATTAGTGAGGCCCTGTTTTAATTCGATTTCGGCAATGTTCCGGAGTTGCTGCTACTTTACTTATCACGCCTCAGCATCAACCGACTTCAAATACGCCGGAGCCCCTCTGATGACCCGCATGGTCACCTCACTGTCAGCCCTTATTCTCAGCATAGTCCTGCTGGTCAGTGGCAATGCCTTTCTGATGACTCTGCTGGGTGTTCGCCTGAGTATTGAGGCGGTCTCCCCCGATATCATCGGCTGGATTCTGGTGTGTTATTCCATTGGCTTTGTGCTGGGCACGCTTTATGTGCACCACATCATTGGCCGTGTCGGGCATATTCGGGCATTTGCGGCGTTTGCCGCCATGGCCGCAGTGTGTGCGCTGCTCTACCCGTTGGTGGTGTCAGAGCCGTTATGGGCGGCACTGCGGGCGCTTTCCGGTTTCAGTGTGGCCGGTGTTCTGGTGGTGATCGAGAGCTGGTTCAGCAGCCGCGCCACCAACGCCAACCGCGGCGCGCTGTTCGCGGTCTATCAGATTGTTTTCTATCTCTCCGCGGCCGGTGGCCAGCTATTGATCAATGTGGGTGAACCTGCTTCGTTCGTTCCGTTTTCCCTGGCTGCCGTACTGCTTACGCTGGCACTGATACCCTTATCCCTGACGCGAATGGATGCGCCGGCTATTGAACAGCATGAGCGCCTGTCATTCTTCACCCTCGCCCGGGAGTCGTTCACCGGTGTGTCCGGAGCTTTGATCTGTGGTGTGCTGATCGGCTCCTTTTATGCCCTGGGCCCGGTGTACGCAACCCTGGTTGGACTGGAAGTCAGCCGGGTATCCACATTCATGGCCAGTGCCATTGTTGCAGCGATGATACTGGCATGGCCGCTGGGGTTGGTGTGTGACCGCTTTGATCGCCGCCGGGTGATGTTCTGGGTTGCGGTGACGGCCGGCCTGTCGGCGGTGACAGTAGGTGTGTTCGGTGCCGAACGGATGTGGCTGTTGACCCTGATGGTCGGACTGTTCACCGGCCTGTCCGCCACGCTTTACCCCATCGCCGTGGCGATCACCAATGACCGCATGGAAAGTAACCGTATTGTCTCTGCCAGCGCAACGCTGCTGCTGAGCTACGGTGTGGGCAGCGTTATTGGTCCTGTGGTGATGGCGGAGCTGGTGGCCATATTGGGTCCACAGGCCCTGTTCTTCGGCAACGCCGGATTCCTTGCAGTGCTCGCGGTTATAACCAGCTACCGCATATCCCATACTGATGACGTACGGATAGCCGATCAGGAGCACTTCGTTCCCGCTATGCCTGAATCCTCTGTGGTACTGACGGAAATGGATCCGCGGAACGAAGAGTTCCAGGAGTCGCCGCAGGTGGTGGAAATGAAGGAAGAAGAGCAGCGCCGGACTGGTTGAGTGCGGCGACCTCTCGGTTTTCCCCAATTTTGTTTTGCCTTGCATATCTGTTTTTATATCAATGGTTAGCTTACTATTGGTAACGCTATTCATTACTGTATTATTCATCAGTGGCGTTCGCTGCAATCGTAAGCCGTTGATATTCCTTACCGGAGTTCCAGACCATGAGAGATCAGTTTCCCTTTGCCGTAGCCAGGGTAACCCGGCGTTGGCGCAAGCTGCTGGACGAGCGCCTTAAGGATCTGGGCGTTACCCAGGCGCGCTGGACCACCATGGTCTATCTGCAGAAGGGCGGCGAAGGCCTTACCCAGCGCGAGCTGGCCCGCCTGATGGCCATTGAAAACCCGACCCTGGTGCGGCTGCTGGACAGCCTTGAGCAACAAGGCCTGATTGAGCGCCGTCCCTGCCCTAATGATCGCCGGGCCCGTCGTCTCCACCTGACACCGGATGGCACCAAGTTCATGAATGTGCTGACCGAGCGGGCCGCCAAGCTGCGCGAGGAAATGCTGGAAGGCATCAGCGATGAGGAAATTGAAGGCGCCCTGGCCGTCTTCCACAAGATCCTGGAGAATGCAGAGCGCCAGAAATAACCGTGGGTGTCCGGCTGGAGGGTTGTTGCTCTGAGTGATAACACGGTTGAGGGACTGAAAGCCCGATACGGCGAAAGCTGGCGCTGGCTCGCTGTGGCCACGGTAATGCTGGGCACCATGGCAACGGTGCTTAGTGCCACTGTCGTCAACGTTGCCCTTCACGACATCATGCTGGAATTCGGTATTCGCCAGGGCCAGGTTCACTGGCTGGCTACCGGGTTTATTGCCGCCATGACCACCACCATGCTGGCCTCCTCGTGGTTGCTGGACCATTTTGGGGTTCGCAAGACCCTGGCTACGGCCATGTTTCTCTTTACCCTGATTTCCCTACTGGGCGGTTTTGCCACCTCACCGGAACAACTGATTGCTGCACGCATCGGACAGGGTGCCATGGCGGGGCTGATGCAACCCATGGGCATGTACCTGGTATTCCGTATCTTCCCCCGTAACCGGCGTGGTCAGGCCATGGGCATCTACGGCA
>CAZFPG010000198.1:0-6519 GCA_964521055.1 uncultured Marinobacter sp. | reverse complement strand
ATGGTAAGGCCTGGCAATTTCATGGATGGCATTTTCCACCACAATGACGGCATCTTCCGCCTGGGCCAGATCAGGCAGCAGTATGATGAACTCGTCGCCGCTGATCCGGGCCACGGTGTCACCGGAGCGCACCAGCGTGTTCAGGCGCTGGCCCACTTCGATCAGCAACTGGTCACCAAGGCGGTGGCCAAGGGAGTCATTGATCAGCTTGAAACCGTCCAGATCGATAAACAACAGGGCGACGGTACGGCCGTAGCGGCGGGACAGCTGGCACGCCTGGCTCAGACGATCTTCCAGCAGGGTGCGGTTTGGCAGCCCGGTAAGCACATCGTGGCTGATATTGAACGCTAATTTGTACTCCGCTGACTTGCGCTCCGAAATGTCGTTCTGAACGCCGATATAATGGGTGATCTCGCCCTCGTCATCGAACATGGGAGAGATGTACAGGTCGTTCCAGAAGGGAGCGCCATCCTTGCGATAGTTGCGCAGCACCGCCGAGATGTCGGTACCCTTTTTCAGGCCGCGCCTTATTTCCGACAGGCCCTGCTCGTTGCTCAGGTCAAAAGCATTACCCTGCAGGAAACGGCAGTTCCTGCCGAGGGCCTCCTCGGTGCTGTACCCGGTGATTTTCTCGAATGCCTTGTTGGCATAGATAATGGGTAAATCGTGCTGGCGGGCATCGGCGATAACAATGCCGTTGGAGCTGGACTCGATACTGCGTTTGAACAGGCGTAGCTGGCGGCTGTTATCCACCTGCGAAGTCACGTCCGTGAGCATCAGCAGCTGAATCGGGCGGTGGTTGATGACCATGCTGTTGCTGACCATTTCCACGATTATTTCCACGTCGTCCCTGCGCCGGTGTCTTTCCAGGACTCCGCCTTCCCGTAGCAGAACACCCTCGGAGGCGACCTTAAGAGGTGTGTAATCGGGTGCGCGGAGCGCGTCCAGGGTCAGGCCTTCCATCTCGTTGTCGCCGTACCCGTACAGTGCCCTGGCAGCCTTATTCATGGAAACCAGGGCCAGAGAGTCCGGAGCCATCAGGCACATGGATGCGGGGTTGCTCTCGAACAGCAGCCGGTAGTGGCTTTCACTGCTGGCAAGGCTCTCTGTTGCCATGGCCCGGTCGATGGCGTAGCGGATACTGCGGATCAGGGTGTGGCCGTCCACGGATCCCTTGACCAGATAGTCCGCGGCACCGAGCTCAACGGCGCGGGCGTCCAGCTCTTCGTCCCCCTGTCCTGTCAGCAGGATAAAGGGTGTGGTGATACTCCGCTCCCGGGCTTCCCGGATCAGGTCGATTCCGGAATCAGGGCCCAGGCGAAGATCCACCAGCGCCACCGCGTAATCACCTGTCTCCAGTGCGGTAAGGCCTTCGCCGGGAGAGTCCACCCAGTCCAGCAGGGTGTTTACCGGACTGCTGTCCTGAAGGAGGTCGCGGGTGATCAGGTAATCGTCTTCGTCATCCTCAATCAGCAGGATGCGCAGCAAGGGGTCATTCTCGGTCATGGCGTTCCGGTCTTGTTGGCAGGGCTACCGTCGTTGTCCAGTAGCTCGTCAGCGACGAGACAACATCCAGCAGTCCGGAATAACTTGATGGTTTGACAATGTAGGAGTTGGCACCGGCGTCGTAACAATGGCGAATGTCATCATCATTGCCGGAGGTGGTCATGACAATGGTGGGGATTGTTCGCAACCTGGGGCTGGACTTGATCTCCCGCAGTGCCTCACGGCCGTCCTTCAGTGGCATATTGAGGTCCAGCAGTATCAGGGCGGGATATCCGCAGGACTTATCCGGCGACGCCTCGCCGTTCAGAATGCGCATCAGTTGCACGCCATCGTGAGCGAAGCATAATCGACTGTCCTGACAGCGTTCTGCAAACGCCTCTCTGATCATGAGCCGGTCGTCCGGGTCATCGTCGGCAATCAGGATGATTGGTGGCGGTTTCTGGTCAGTCATGCTTGCTTCCTTTCATCTGATTGCTGGTTGGAAAACGGATGCGGAAAGTCGTTCCATGATCGACTTCGCTCTCTACAGTGACCGTGGCGCCATGGCGGTCCAGTATCTTCTTGACGATGGCCAGGCCGATCCCGGTTCCCGGAAACGCCTGTTTATGCAAACGTTGAAAGGGCTGAAACAGCTTGTCGGAGTACCGTTTATCAAACCCCACGCCATTGTCACTGACAACCAGTGTCCAATGATCTTCCGTGCTGTGTTCAGGATAGACCAACACCCGGGGGCGTTGGTCCGGCTTGTGAAATTTGATGGCGTTGCTCAGCAGGTTCTGGAACACCTGGCGAATCTGGGTGGCGTCACCCGTAATGGAGGGCAGGGGGTTGGTTTCAATGACTGCATTTTCCCGTGCAACAACCGTTTCCATGTCCTGCAGCACTTCGCTCAGAATGCGGCCGGTATCACAGGCGGCCAATGGCTGGGCTTTGGTCGTTACCCTGGAATAGACCAGCAGGTCCTGGATCAGCGACTGCATGCGCCTGGCCGCCGATTGCATCCGCTGCAGGTAATCCTGCTCCTGGTCGTCGAATCTGTCTGGCCGGGCCAGCAAACGGTCCGAAAATGCCTGAATCTTGCGCAAAGGCTCCTGGAGGTCATGGGAGGCCACGAAGGCAAAGTCCTGCAGCTCGTGGTTGCTGCGCTCCAGCTCGGCCATGGTTTCCTCGAGTTTCTGTTGCGCCTGAATACGGGCATTGATACTGCGATAATAAACCGCGAGGCCCTCGTCCGAGGGGTAAGCGCTGACTTCCAGCCAGTTGTCCAGGGGCGCGTAATAGGCTTCGAAGGCCACCGACTCGCCGGTGGCCATGGCAAGCCGGTATTGCCGTTCAAACTCACTGCCCTCGGCAGCCGGGAACATGTCCCAGAGGGTGTTTCCAAGCAGATCTTCCCGGCTTTCCCTTAGCAGCTCCACTGAGCGTTGGTTGACATAGGTAAACCGCCATTCCCGGTCCAGGGTAAAGAAAGCGTCCGTGATGCTCTCGAAAATTCTGGACTGCCGCTCGGCAAACCGCCGGATCTGTTCCATGGCCTGGTGCGATGCGGTGACGTCCTGCAGGCCACCCTGCAACTGAATGATCTGGTCGTTCTCGTCTTTCACCGCCTGCCCGATCACCCGGACCCATCTTAAACGGCCGAGTTTCGTTCGAATCTGCAGTTCCTGGTCGAAGGGGATGCCTGTCTGGATACACATGTTGACGGCATCGGTTATGATTTTCCGGCTGTCCGGTGTGTAGAACGCGAGTGCCTCATCAAGCCCTGGGACGTCATCAACCTGCATCTCGAAAATATCGAACATGGCGTGGGACCAGCGGGTTTTCCCGGTGGCTATATCCATCACCCAGCCACCGATCCGGGCGGCCTTTTCGGCAATTTTCAGCAGTGCTTCACTTTCCCGCAGCTTTTCCTGGGTGTGGCGTATTTCCGTGGTGTCGCGGGCCGCCACATAGATCAGCTCGTCTGAGCTGAGGGTGGCACTCAGCTCGAGCCAGTGTTCCGTGCCGTTCCTGTCGATAACCCGGACTTGCAGGTCACTGATGGTATATCCCGTGGTCAGTGATTTCACGGCCTCCTCTACCCGGGCCCTGTCATCCTTGTGGACCAGTTGCATATAGGACGCGCCCATCAGCTCGTCGCGCTCATAGCCCAGCACGTCCACAAAGGCGTTGTTGAGTTCGAAAAAATGGCTGTTGAGGTCGACAATGCAGAACATGTCCGGCGACAAAGAGAAGAACTGCTCGCGCTCCCGCATCAGGGTTTCCGCCACCAGCTGATCGGTCATGTCGCGGCCGACACAGAACAGGGCCTGGTCTTCCTCCGACCATTCCGCCGTCCACGACAGGGTGACAATATGGCCGTCCCTGTGGCGCAGGTGGTTACGGAATCCGTCACTGACCTGGCGTTCGCCGGCCATGAGTTTGCGCAACTCTTCTGCCGTCGCTTCCCGGTCTATATCCGGAATCAGAAAGTCGTAGGGTTCACCAATCAGTTCCTCGGGCCCATATCCCAGAATATCCTCCGCGGCGGGGTTGATGGAGGTGAACCGGCCTTTTGCGTCAATTGAGCACAGGATGTCCCGGGAAAACTCCATGATGCGTTCATTGGCCTGCCGGAGCGACAGCTCACGGGACAGATGGGCATTTACCGTGCGGTTGAGCTTCTGAAGGCTGCGGGAGCGGCGCTCGGATTCACGCCAGAAAAGGTGGCTGAGCATCATCAGAAAACTGAGTGTCAGCCCGGTAAACAGGACCATGGGCGGGAGGTAAAGCACCGTGGCGGGGAGCCCGCCTTCCCGGGTGTAAACTTCAATCCGCCACTGACTGTCATGGTGGGTGTTCGTGTGGCGGGTTGCCAGCGGAATTCTCGCTCCCCGGGGTGTATCCGGGGAAAGATCGAATATCGGAGTGTTGTTGTAATAAACCCTCAGGCTCAGGTCGCCATCGTAGTGCTGAAGCAGGTCGCTATAGGCGTCTTCCAGATCAATAACGGCAAAGGTGACCCAGGGCTCTCCGACGGCCGCCCTGGCCGGAGATGCGATCATGGCGTACATGCGGCCGCTCTCATCCGGCTCGGGTGGGCTGAGATGGGGGCGATTGGTGCTGATGACGTGATCCAGCCACTTCTGGTTGTCCGGTGTTTGCAGAAAACTGTCGAGCCAGCGCTGATATTGCTCCCCGCGAGAGTTGACCCTGGAAGGTTGTCGGCTTGGGTCCAGGATGCCGATAAGCCGGATTTCGGCGAAGTCGTTCAGGTAACTCTGTACCTCTTGTGTCCAGTCTCCCCGTGCCGGCTTATCCGTCAGCGGTTGCTGGCGGTCTGCGAGCCGGCGGATCAGTGCCAGGTCGTCATTGAAGGTCGCTGTGCTGGACGCCCTCAACTGCCCGGCCAGAACCCCCGCACGGTCCTGCAGGCTATTGCTGTTCTGGACACGCAGGGAATGCCAGGTGATGGTGGTCAGTGCTATGCCGAAAACGCCGAGCAGTACCAGCTTCGTGGAAAAGTCCGGGAGGTCACGGTGATAAATGGTGTGAAGAAATGGCAAAGCCATGCCCACCAGCATCGCCAGTGGGCTGACAATAATGGTGGATTCCGGAATGGTACCAAGGCTGAAAGCCCGCAGTTGCGGATGCCAGTAGGAGAACAATGAAAGCAGGCCCAGTGCCACGACGACCAGACCGCATGCCAGGCCCGCCCGCTTCCCTTTCCGCAGGTAGAGTGCCGCCAGCAGGGCCAGCTCAGTGAGCAGGACAACGGCCAGAAGTGGCAAGTTGATGGCAAGAACTTCCAGCGATCCTGCCGCTGGTAGACGCGGCAAGGCAACCTGACCAAGGGCAATAATAGTGGTAAGGCAGGCCAGCACAGTGGCCGCTGGTTTCCTGTGAAATGCCAGTGCCAGAAACGACACGCCGATCAAAACAGAGTCCAGCCCTCCACCGGGCGACAGTGACACCCGCCCATTGGCAGAGCCGCTCTGAGAGAAATGATCGAAAAAGATCACCAGTCCGATGGCTATGAGAGCAATGGCAAGAGCCAGCACAAGGCAGAATCGCCCAATGACCGGGTTGCGTTCGCCACTCATTCGTTCAGCACCTGTGGGCCCAGTAGCCTCAGGATTTCGTCAGCGGTGGTCAGGCCGGCGCGGAGCTTTTCCAGGGCGTCGTCCAGAAGCACCCGCATGCCCTGTTCGCGGGCAATGGTCTCGATCTGCATGGCGCTGGCGCCTTCGGTAATGGCAATCCGCAGTTGATGGTTCATGGTGAGCACTTCATGGATGGCGACCCGGCCCTTGTAGCCCTTATGACACTTGTCACAACCCTTGCCCCGGTAAAAGGTAAGGTCCGGTGTCATGAACTGGGCACCCAACTGCTCCAGTATTTCCGTAGGGGCCTCCGTTTGCTCGCAGCAATGGGGGCAGATTCGCCGTACCAGGCGCTGGGCGATGATGGCCTCAAGAGTGGAGGCCAGCACGAATGGCTTCAGGTCAAGGTCCAGCAGGCGGGCCACCGTGGCGGCGGCGGAACTGGTGTGCAGGGTGGAGTACACCAGGTGGCCGGTCATGGCAGCATGGAAGGCGACATCGGCGGTTTCCTCGTCGCGGATTTCGCCCAGCAGTATTACGTCCGGGTCCTGTCGCAGAATCGCGCGCAGTACACTGGCAAAACTCAGGCCGATCCGGTCCTTGACCGGGACCTGGCCGGCCATATCCACGTGAAACTCCACCGGGTCTTCAATGGTGACGTAATTGCGCTCCGGTGTGGCATTGTGTTGCAGCAGCGCATACAGGGTGGTGGTTTTGCCACTGCCGGTGGGGCCGGTGGCCAGGATGATGCCCTGGGGTTTGGCGACCACGTGCAGCAGGCGCTTGAGGTTATGTTCGGACAGGCCCATGTCTTCCAGGGACTGTGCGGAGGACTGTCGCTCCAGTACCCGCATCACCACCTTCTCACCGTTGATGGTGGGCAGGGTGGAGATCCGCAGGTCGACAATCTTCATGGGTGTCTTGACGGTAA
>CAZFPG010000197.1:0-6529 GCA_964521055.1 uncultured Marinobacter sp. | reverse complement strand
CTCGATGAGCACTTTCAGATCAACGGCCGCCCTGGTCAGGCGCGCATCAATGCTTTTGCTGCTGAGTGTGTTGGCCTCGCGGTTCAACTCCTGCATCAGGAAATCCAGCCGCCGCCCGATGGCATCGTCACCCTGGAGCGTTTCCGACACCTCGTGGATGTGGGCATTCAGCCGGTCCAGCTCTTCCGCAACATCACTTTTCTGAGCCAGCATGACCATTTCCTGGGCAATGCGTTCCGGGTCGATCTCCACCTTCGCCTGTTCGAAGCGATTTTTCAGGTGCTCCTCCTGGGCGCGAATCAGTTCCGGCATCCGCTCGCGCACCTCGGCGACCAGTTTGCCCATGGTGGTCAGTCGGTCTTCAAACAACGGGCGCAAACGCTCACCTTCGCGCTCCCTGACAGTCACCAGTTCACTTACTGTGCGCTCGAACAGCTCTCCAGCCGCCTTGCGGGCGGGGCCATAGTCCTGCTCCGTGGCGGCCAGCACTCCGGGCCACCGGAGGATGTCCAGGGCACTGATGTGCGCGGGGTTATCCAACATCTTGTTGATGTGATTGGAGGCCTCGTTTACAGCATGGGCCACGTCCTCGTTGATTTCAAAAGCCTGAGCAGCGGTTTCCGTTGCCTGCAAGCGGATGGCTACATCCACCTTGCCCCGGCGCAGTTGTTTGCGCAACTGGTCGCGAAAACTGTTTTCCAGCTCCCGAAGCGCCTCCGGCAGCCTGAAGGACGGTTCAAGGTATCGATGGTTCACTGTGCGAATCTCGCAGGTGAGCGTACCCCAGTCTTCCTGGGTGTCCTGGCGGGCAAAGGCCGTCATACTTCTGATCATGGTGACTCCGCGTTTGCAAAGTAGCAGAACCTGCAGTTTAGCAGGGTGACTGCCTGCACAGCGAACAGGCACCCCGGACTGCGTGTTATACTCCGCAATCTTTCGACATTGCAATCCACCGGGACACTAACCCGGACACTCACTACTGATACCAGGAATCACTATGAGACCGAGCGGAAGAACGCCGGAACAATCCCGAGACATTCGCATCACGCGCCACTACACCCGCCACGCCGAAGGTTCCGTGCTGGTGGAATTCGGTGACACCAAGGTGATCTGCACCGCCTCCATCGAAAACAAGGTTCCGCCCTTCCTGCGCGGAGAAGGCAAGGGCTGGATCACTGCCGAATACGGCATGCTGCCCCGCTCCACCGGCAGCCGCATGGGACGGGAAGCGGCCCGGGGCAAACAGGGTGGCCGCACCGTGGAAATCCAGCGCCTGATCGGCCGTTCCCTGCGGGCTGCAGTAGACCTGAGCGCCCTGGGCGAGCATTCCATCACCATCGACTGCGACGTCATCCAGGCTGACGGTGGCACCCGCACGGCTGCTATTACCGGGGGCTGTGTGGCGCTTGTTGACGCACTGAACCATCTGGTGAAAGAAGGCCGGCTGAAGAAGTCGCCTCTGAAGCAGATGATTGCGGCTTTCTCAGTCGGTGTTTACAAGGGTACGCCGGTGCTGGACCTGGATTACCCGGAAGACTCCGAAGCCGAGACCGACATGAATGTAATCATGACGGATCAGGGTGGTTTCATTGAGATCCAGGGAACGGCCGAAGGCGCGCCTTTCGAACAGGAAGAGCTTGATGGCATGCTAAAGCTGGCCAAACTGGGCATTTCCCAGTTGTTTGAGGCGCAGAAGGCGGCGTTAGCCAGTTAAAAGGTGCAGCCTTCCCGCGTGTCCGGAGAGGATCCCTTTTCCGGACACGCTACAAGCACATCCCTGTGCGCTCGACTCCGGCCATCCTTGGCCGGAGACGTTCCGGAAAAGAGATCCTCTCCGAACCCGCTAATCTCCAGCAAACCTGCAAACAGAGTTCGAATCAGAGACCAATCTCGATATCGTAATCCATAATCACCGGCGCGTGATCGGAGAAGCGGGTGCTGTCGTCAATCCAGCCATCGCGGATAGTCTTGCGGATTCCCGGCGTCAGTAGCTGGTAATCCACGCGGATGCCGGCGTTCTTGCGGGATCCCTCGGCCTGCTCGGGCCACCAGGTGAACTGGTTACTCTGCTTGTTAATATCGCGGAATGCATCAACACAGCCCATTTCATCAAACAGGCGGTCCAGCCATGCCCTTTCGTGGGGCAGGAAACCGGAGAAGTCCAGCTTGTGATAAAGCGGGCTGGCGTCAGTGACATGATGAGCAGTCTGCAGATTCGCGCAGAAAATAAACTGGCGGCGCTTACGCAGGGTTTTCAGCATATGGAGGCCAAAGGCTTCCATGAAGTCGTCTTTGTGATCAAGCACGGTGAGGTCATCGTCGCCGATCAGCTCTTCTTCCCGGCCCAGGGCGCACGGGGAAAGAACGCAGGCCACGGACACCTTGTCGAAATCCGCCTGGATGAAGCGGCCCTCGCGGTCCGCCTGCTCATTGGCGAAACCGTACATGATGGCCTTGGGGAAATGGCGGGAGTAGATGCCGACACCGCCGTCCTCATTGCGCTCGCCGTCGATAAAATAGGCCTCGTAGCCCTCCGGGATCAGGTTGTAGTCCTCGATCTCGTAGGCCCGCATGCGGTGGTCCTGAACGCAGACCACGTCAGCGTCCTGCCTGGCCAGCCATTCAAAGAAACCTTTTTCAACAGCCTGGGCCAGACCGTTGACGCTGATTGTTACTACCCGCATACGTGTTCCCTGATTCGGTTTGTGTGTATGATACCGGTTTTACGCGTTAATTAAAGATCCACACTCGCCAGAAGCCCTGTCATGCACGACTATCAGCAAAAGTTCATTGAATTTGCCATTCGCCGTAATGTTCTTCGTTTCGGCGAGTTTACGCTCAAATCCGGCCGCACCAGCCCCTATTTTTTCAATGCCGGGCTGTTCAATACCGGAGAGGATTTGCTTCAGTTAAGCAAGGCTTATGCCGCTGCACTACAACGCAGCAAGCTGAATTATGACATTATTTTCGGGCCTGCCTATAAGGGCATACCGTTGGCAACCGTCACTGCCATGGCCCTGGCGGCGGACGGTGAGAACAAACCGTTTGCCTTCAACCGCAAAGAGAAAAAGGACCATGGCGAAGGTGGCAATATTGTCGGCGCGCCCCTCCAGGGAAAGGTTCTGATTATTGATGACGTTATCACGGCAGGCACCGCCATCCGTGAGTCCATGGAGCTGATTCGCAGCGCGGGCGCACAACCCGCCGGCGTGTTGATTGCACTTGATCGTCAGGAAAAGGGGGCCAGCGAACTCTCGGCCATTCAGGAAGTGGAGCAGGAGTTCGGCATCCCTGTTGTGAGCATTATCCGGCTTGACCAGGTCCTCGATTACCTGGAAAACCGGCCCGAATTTGCTGAACACGCCCAGAACGTGGCCGCGTACCGGAATCAGTACGGCGTCTGAAACCGGGCATGGTTTATCGCCCAGCTTTTGGTATGCTTCCTGTTGACCCAATTTGTTTTAGTGGAGCGCCAGCCTTTCACCATGAACCGTCTGACCAGGTTTTCAATCGCTGTATCTGCAGTGGCCGCCATGATGACCGCCACAATCGCGGAAGCCAGGATGTACCGTTACACGGATGAAAACGGCCAGGTTGTCATCAGCAACACCATTCCCCAGGAGGCCTCCAAGCGGGGCTACGACATTCTCAGCAAAAACGGCCGTGTGATTGAAACCGTTGATCCCGAGCCGACGGAAGAAGAGATTGCCGCCAGAGAAGCGGAAGAACAGCGCCAGGCCGAGGAAGAAAAGCAGCGTGAGCTCGACCGCAAGCTTCTGGAACGCTTCAGCCACCCCAATGAAGCGGTGCGTGCGATGCACAGGAAAATCCGCGAATTGCAGGGGCTGAACCAGCTCAAGCGAGGTAACATTTCTGTTATCGACAGCCAACTGGACAGTGAGCAAAGCCGGGCAGCGGACCTTGAGCGCTCTGGCCGCGACATTCCCGAATCAACGCTTGAGAAAATACGGCGGCTGGAGTCCCAGATTCGGGATATCGAACGGGAAATCAATTCCCAGAATGCCGACATCAAAGCCTTGCGGGATCAGTTTGAGAAAGATATCGAACGGCTTGAGGAAATAACAGGGAAAGAAAGAACGGTACCGCTGGATCCCGATGAGGCGGAGCAATAGCTGCCGGGCGTCTGCCGGCAACCGGACACAAAAAAGGTCACCTCAGCGGGTGACCTTTTTTGCATTCAGGACACTTCCTGCTGCCAATCAGGCAGTGGCGGAAGCGCTCTTCGCAGTGCTGCTGCTCTTGCGCGCGGTAGTCTTGCGTGCAGCAGGCTTCTTCGGCTCCACGTCTTTCTTGGCTGACTGGGCAGCTTCGGAGACGTCATCTGCAGCTTCGGAAACCGTATCGGCACCTTCAGCTGCTTCTTTTTCCAGCTTGGCAACCAGATCGGCGGCGAAGCTGCCGACACGGTTGTTCAGGTTACGCAACTGGTCAAACAGGCTTTCACTGTAGCCGTAGTAGCGGGTACGCAGAGTCTTGACGCTGTACTCGCGCGCTTCTGATTCCAGCTTTTCAGCGTATTCAAAAGGCTTGGAAGACAGCTTCTTCTGCTGCTCTTCAGCAGCGTTGATGCCCTTCTCTACGATGTCCTGCAGTTGTTCCTGATAGCTCTTGAGTTTACCCATGATGGATCTCCTTAGGTTTTGGATGCACAAGGTTAAAAGTTTGCACCGTCGCGGCCAGCGAATCTGTGCCGTCTTGTGATTACATGGGTGAGACTACGGTTAAAAATTAGAATGTTCATACTAAACCCCCAATCCGGTTATTATTTAATGGAACTCCTGGCCAGTTTCGGTTTTTTTCGACTGTTCACTTGATGATTTTTTCTGCTTCGGCATAATCTTCGTCCTGGAATGAGATAGCCCGTCTCCCCGTTTTATTCAGGCCTCGCTTCTGAAGTACTCGATACCGTGACTAAAAACAAAGATTGCGCCGACAACCGGATTGCGAGAGAACCATGCTACGTAAAAGACTCAGCCAACGGACTGCTGACCAGGTACGGCCCGTCACATTGTTGGTGTCAGGGCTTTTGATCCTTGGGCTGGCCGGTTGCCAGGAGGATTCGGGAGGAATGAGGGCTGCATCCAGCCAGGCCAATGAGGTATCCGCAAAACGCCTGGATAACGCTGTTTCGTCTTTCCGTGACACCCTGGGGCAATCGGGAGACCGGGCCGGAGAGAGAGAACTGGCCAGCACACCCGTCTTACGCTGGGAACCCCCGCTGACCAGAGAAGACGGCTCCCGCCTCTACTCAAGCGACATAAGGGGGTATCGAATCTATTACCGCCTCCGCCATGAGGACAGGTTCGAGGTTATTCCTTTACCTGGCACCGCTGATACCGAGTATCCGCTGAAGGATTTTCCTCCCGGCGCCTACGAGTTCAGCATAACCACGCTTGACGATAATGGCCTGGAAAGCCGACGCTCCGATGCTGTAGTGGTCGATCTGATCTGACCCCTTACCAGCTGAAGATGATCCAGCTGGGCACCAGCATGTCGGTCTCGTTCTCGCGAATCCATCCACCTCCGTCTGCAGGCACAAGGTAGTACTCCGGCCCCACCTCCGGCACCACTTTGATCTCCATCAGTTGGCCGTTCACCCGATACTCATAGAACACTTCATTCTCGCCAGGGCGGATAACGACCTGGGGGCCGTCGCTGGATGGCTGGTAGTCAGACACAACCAGGGGTTCCCTCGGCGTCTGCACGACATCGCTGTCATCCACGTTTTCCTGGGCCAGCACCGGGCCCCACAGCATGCCCAACAAAAGACCCGAACAGGCGATAGGTTTCATTTTCATGTTACTCTTCCATTCTGTTTAAGGACGCTCAAAGCCGCCCTGACACTGCGAACCGTTGCCGCCGTATTGTCAGAGTTGCACAAGCCATTCAACGCTTCAATCAGAATCCGGATCCGTTTTGATATGACACAACAGCAGACTCCGCCCGTGGTTCTCGTAGACGGTTCATCTTACCTTTTCCGTGCCTATCACGCGCTGCCGCCCCTGATGACCAGCAAGGGCCACCCGACCGGAGCCATCAAGGGCGTTATCAGCATGATCCGGAAGCTGGAACAGGACTTTCCGGGCTCCAAAATGGTGGTGGTGTTCGACGCCAAGGGCAAGACCTTCCGCAATGACCTGTACGAAGACTACAAGGCCACCCGGCCACCCATGCCGGATGACCTGGCCGTGCAGATCCAGCCGATCCATGACATGGTTCGCGCCATGGGATTACCGCTTCTGATTGTCAGTGGCGTGGAGGCTGACGATGTCATCGGCACCCTGGCGGATGAAGCCACGAGCAAGGGTATTGATGTGGTGGTGTCCACGGGCGACAAGGACATGGCACAACTGGTCAGCGACCATGTCACCCTGATCAACACCATGACAGATACCCGCATGGACCGTGAAGGCGTGGTGGAGAAATTCGGCATCGCCCCGGAACAGATTGTGGATTACCTGGCGCTGGTGGGCGACAAGGTGGACAACATTCCCGGCGTGAACAAATG
>CAZFPG010000196.1:0-6540 GCA_964521055.1 uncultured Marinobacter sp. | reverse complement strand
CAGCCCGGGACGGCAGCGTGGCGATCAGGTCGTGCTGTTCCGCGAGCAGCATCGCCACCTGATAATGCCGGGTGAACACCGAAATCTGGCGTTTACGTCCCATCAGCGACAGTGCCTCGTCCACCCAGCCCAGGCGCTGGACATCTTTCGGGTTCACCCCTACCCCGACACCGAAACCGGTTTTACTGACCCATATATGGCTGGCATCCAGGTATGTGTCCAGGGTGAACGGTTCCTTCAGTATCGGATTGCGGGCATTCATCAGGCAGGCGAAGTATTCCGTCCACAGGGTTTTCTGATGAAAAGACTGGGGAATCTTGTCAAAACGGTTGATGGCCATATCCAACCTGCCCTGCTCCACGTCCAGGAAACTGACGTCACTGGGCGTCAGCACATCCAGGGTGACGTGGGGCGCTTCCTGGCGGATCCGCCGGAGCACGCGTGGCATCAGGCAGGATTCAGCATAGTCACTGGCCATAATGCGGAATACACGCTGGCTTTCCATGGCGGCGAAAGCGGTTTTTTCGTGAACCGCCTGCTCGATATCCGACAGGATGCCCCGCACCAGGGGCTGGAGCTCGGTTGCCCGTTCCGTGGCGGTCATGCCCTCACTGGTCCTGACCAGCAGAGGATCACCAAACAGATCCCGCAATCGCCGCAAGCCATTGCTCATGGCCGGCTGCGTAATCCCCAGGTGGTTGGCCGCCTTGGTCACGTTGCGCTCCCTCAGAAGTACATCGAGATAGACAAGCAGGTTAAGATCGACCCGGGATATATCCATACATTACTACCTGTATAAAAACTGGCACTGCCTGCCAGGAGGACACGGTTTGCATAAGTACAGCGCAGCTTTATTCATTACAATAATACTCCAAAGCCTATCAATTCACTGAAATGATAGAAAGCCGAAATCTTTCACATTTCAAAACGGAATCGTTCCAGGTTTTCTGCTAGTCTTTCGGATACTTGCTGGATTTCTCCGGTTTTATTGAGTCGCCGGAGCCCCCAGTGGCCGTCCATAAGCCGGAGTTGTAGCAATAGAATGGATACCACAATGATTGTGCTGCTATTGGCAGCTATCGTTATTGTTTCGATTGTCATTATTGTGGCCAGCCAGATGCGGGAGCGGGCCCGTATTGAGAGAATGCGTAAAATCACTGCCCTGGAAGACAGCTATAACCGGGCCCACCGCCTGCTTTCCGAGATTCCGGGCCAGTACCTCACCGCCGACCTGAAACTGCTGTTG
The DNA here is from genome assembly GCA_964521055.1 of uncultured Marinobacter sp. Taxonomy (GTDB): domain Bacteria; phylum Pseudomonadota; class Gammaproteobacteria; order Pseudomonadales; family Oleiphilaceae; genus Marinobacter. Next base: position 5,294 of record CAZFPG010000196.1, on the reverse strand, counting down.
ATCAAACGCATTTAAGAAACCTGCAAGGACCTCAAGGCGCTCAAGTCTGATCTTCCCGTCAGTGACTGGCTCAACAATGCCCAGCAGTTGAAAAAAAAGGTGATGGACAACGAGGACAGTCGCCCTCCGGTCAAGATCGACTCACCGGAGAAATCAAGCTATGTCAAAGAGCTCCTGCAGAACCTTTTCAAGATGATTGAAGGAATGCACAAGGCCGGGAAAATCGACAGCGCCGTCGCCAAGAAGAACCTGAAATTTGTCCTGTTCCTGGTGCACAAGACCCACGCCGACCTTCATGTGTTCCAGGCCCGTGATTATGTGAAGCAGAACCAGATTCGCAAGGCGATTCACGCCTATCATCTGGCCAGTACCGAAATGGGCAAATCCAGGGACAACCCCATGGCCATGAAAGCGGTCAAGAGTTTCCGCACCCGCATCAAGGAACTGGAAGCGATGAAGGGTGACGAATCGCCTGGAAGCAGAGCTGAAGGCCAGTCGCGCCTGGACCGGGAATGGGACACCTTCCTCCACGATGAAGAGTGGCGTAAAAAGGCGGATTACGACGACTAGCCGCAGGCCGGTGCACCGCCAACTCCGAACGAAACGCTGACAAACAGGGACTGTGGATACGTTGTGACAACACCATTCAAAAAACGGCTTTCCTACCGCCTGACCCGGGACACCGTTTTAATTGCAATGGTGCTGGGCCTGGTACTCAATATTCTTCAGGTCACCCTTGATTTTTTCACTGCCCGGGACTCCATGGAGCAGGAAATACGGGCGCTCATCGAAATAAGCCATAGCCCTGCCTCACAGATCGCCTATAACATCGACATCCGGCTGGCAGAGGAATTGCTGGACGGCCTGCTCCGTCACCCTGCCACCATTGACGCCCGTATCATCGACAACAACGATCAGACCATGGCAGCGGCCAGCCAGAGCAGCCCCGAGTCCCGCTACCGCTGGATCAGTGACCTGTTGTTCGGTGACAGTCGCGTTTTCAGCCAGGAACTGAAGGTTCCGCAACTGAGCGATCTGTCCCTGGGCAACCTGATCGTCACCATCGATACCTACCACTATGGCCTGCTGTTCCTGCAGAGAGCAGGCTATACCCTGCTTAGTGGATTACTGAAAAGTCTGGTACTGACCGCGGCACTGCTGGCCATTTTCTATTTTGTGCTGACCCGGCCCATGCTCAATGTGATTGGTGCCCTGAGCCGGGTTCGCCCGGAGTCACCGGAAAAGGTCCGGCTTCCGGTGCCCCCCAATCACCGCGAGGACGAGATCGGCCAGATGGTGGGAATCATCAACCAGCACCTGGAAACCATGGACATCAGTCTGGCACAGCTGCGTAACGCGGAAAGCGCCATAAAGAATTACTCCACCCAGTTGGAACAGGAGGTGGAAGACCGGACCCGGGAAATCTCGGAAAAGAACGAAGCCCTCCAGCGAGGCAACCGGGCACTGGTGCGAGCCAAGGAAGATGCGGTGCGGCGCGCCAGGTCCAGGGCGAACTTCCTCGCCAGCATGAGCCACGAAATCCGTACTCCCCTCAATGGTGTGCTGGGGATGCTAGGCCTGGCCCTGGAAGGGGACCTTGAGCCGGCACAGCGCAACCGGCTGGAGATCGCGCTCAATGCGGGGCAAAGCCTGCTGGGCCTGCTTAACGATATTCTCGACATTTCCAAGGTGGAGGCCGGCAAGCTGAGCCTGGAGAACATCCCCTTCAGCATCCGCAGTCTGATAGAGGAATGCGCAACGCTGCACTCCCAGCAGGCCCGCCGCAAGAACATAGACGTGGTGACCGATATCGCCTGCGACCTGCCCGAAACCTTCCTGGGGGATCCGACCCGCACACGGCAGATTCTGAACAATCTGTTGAGCAATGCCATCAAGTTCACCGAGCGGGGCAACGTGCGCATTCGCGCAACCCGCTTCAACAACAATCTGCGGATTGATGTGATCGATACGGGTATTGGCATGTCCAGGGAAGGGTTACACCGGATCTTTTCGCCCTTTTCCCAGGCTGATGCCGACACCACAAGGCTTTACGGTGGTACCGGGCTGGGCCTGACCCTGTGCCGGCAGTTGGTGGAACGAATGCATGGCCAGATCCTGGTGGATTCAGAAGAAGGCCGGGGCACCCACTTCACTGTGAACCTGCCCCTGCCGGTTCACGATCAGGACGGAAGCTTCCAGGCACATACAGACGTACCGGAAGTGGTCAGGGCCCTGGGTGTTGATATTGGCATTCCCCATGAACATCCTCATCGAGTGCCCATAGAAAGCCAACTGAGGGCATGGGACATCCCGGTGCGTGACGCTGCCCGCAACGGTGGCGGCATCCTGATGGCCGCGGCGGAAAGCGACTATGGCGACGGCCCGCAATTGGCCGCCCAATGGTCAGGCGCCGGCGTAATCCTGGTGGACAGGAACGGCAACACCGTTGCTTCAGAGAACCAACAGATCCTGTCCATGCCTCTCAGGCGCGACCAGTTGCTCCGCACCCTTAGTGCCGCGGCGGGCTTACGGCAGGCAGAACAGGATGATGAAACGAGCCCGGAGGGAGGCCAGGCGGTTACCCGGTCGCTGAACCTGTTGCTGGTGGAAGACAATCAGGTGAACCAGGTGGTTGCCAGTAGCGTTATCCGTAAGCTTGGCCATAGGGTCACTCTGGCGGAAAATGGCAAGCGGGCACTGGAGGCCCTGAAATCAGGCACTTTCGATATTGTGCTGATGGATTGCCAGATGCCGGTAATGGATGGCTACGAAGCCACCCGCAAGATCCGAAAAAACCCCGAATGGCGGGACTTGCCGGTTATTGCCGTTACCGCCAACGTCATGCAGGGTGATCGCGACGACTGCCTGGAATCGGGCATGAACGATTACATCACCAAGCCATACAACCGCGCCGATCTGAAGTCGGTTATTGATCGCTGGGCTCCCCCTGAGCCTCAAGGAGACTGAGGACCGAACGCAGTTCTTCACGAAGTGCCACGATCCGCTCCTGGTCGATACCGGTTCCGCACAACAGGCGGCCGGGCACTTCGCTGGCCTGCCGGCGCATGGCAACACCCTCCTTGGTGGGGGTCACGGTGACTACCCGCTCATCGGTGGTATCCCTTTGACGGGCCACCAACCCCCTTTCCGCAAGGCGCTTGAGCAACGGTGTCAGGGTGCCGGAATCCAGGCGCAGACGCTTGCCCAGGTCAGAGACCCTCACTGTGCGCCCATCCCTGTCAGCCTCCCAAAGCACCAGCATCACAAGGTACTGGGGATAGGTAAGGTTCAATTCCACCAGCAGCGGACGGTAGCGGGCGGTGACTGCCCGGTTGGCGGCATAGAGTGCAAAACAGAGCTGGTTGTCCAGCGCCAGGATATCATCTTCAGTGCTCATGGCTTACAGCAACTTCTCGATGTCGGCACGGATGGCAGACGGTTTGGTGGTGGGTGGGTAGCGACGCACAACTTCCCCGTCGCGATTGACCAGGAACTTGGTAAAGTTCCATTTCACGGCCTCGGACCCCAGCAGCCCCCTGGCATTGTGCTTCAGGTACTCGAACAGCGGATGAGCATTGGGACCGTTGACGTCGATCTTGGCGAACATGGGAAAATCCACGCCATAGTTTACGCTACAGAACTCGCTGATAGCCTTGTCATCTGCCGGATCCTGATTGCGGAACTGATTGCAGGGGAAACCCAGTACTTCAAGCCCCTTTTCATTCAGATCCCTATAGAGGGATTGCAGTCCTTCGAACTGGGGAGTGAAGCCGCACTTGCTCGCTGTGTTGACGATCAGCAGCACTTTGCCGCGGAACTCCTCGAGGGAATGCTCTTCACCGCGAATGCCCGTTGCGTTGAAGTCATAGATGCTCTGGGTGCTCATAACTCTGCTCCTTTACATTTCGCACCATTATATTGCGCACAATACTATTTACAACTGAATCTGCCGGAATAGCTTGCCCAGTTCATGGAATCTGTGAGCTTTGAGCGTTAAATCTCCGCTTCTGTGCCACAATTCATCACAATTGCCCTGTTGTCGCCGGCCTGTGCTCCGCTAGAATACAGGATTGTCCTTTTCGACATGGCAACCAAACAACTGTTACTGAACTGAGGAAATACGGGGCTTATGCAGAACTATCTCAAATCCGCCAAGCTGGATAACGTGTGTTACGAGATACGTGGCGTGGTTCTGCGCGAGGCCCGTCGTCTTGAGGAAGAGGGCCACCGGATTCTCAAGCTGAACATCGGCAACCCCGCCGCCTTTGAACTGGATGTCCCCGAAGAAATCCAGCAGGACGTCATCTACAACATGCCTCTGGCCCAGGGTTATGTGGAGTCCAAGGGGCTCTTCTCCGCCCGCAAGGCAGTGATGCACTACTGCCAGCAGCGGGGTATCGACAAGGTGGATATTGACGATATCTTCCTTGGCAATGGCGTCAGCGAAATGATCGTGATGTCCATGCAGGCCATGCTCAACACCGGTGACGAAGTACTGATCCCGGCCCCCGACTACCCGTTGTGGACAGCCGCCGTGACCCTCTCCAGCGGCAAGCCGGTGCACTATCGCTGCGATGAAGCCCAGGACTGGTTCCCGGATATTGACGATATCCGCAAGAAGATCACCCGCCGCACCCGGGCAATCGTGCTGATCAATCCCAACAACCCGACCGGTGCCGTCTATTCCCGCGAATTGCTGGAACAGGTGGTGGAGCTGGCCAGGCAGCACAATCTGATCGTGCTGTCGGACGAGATCTACGACAAGATCCTCTATGACGGTACCGAGCATATTCCCACCGCCTCACTGGCAGACGATGTGCTGTTCTTTACCTATAATGGCCTGTCCAAGAACTACCGTGCGGCCGGTTACCGTTCTGGCTGGATGATTATCAGCGGTGCCAAGCACCGTGCGCGGGACCTGATCGAGGGCATCGAAATGCTCTCCAATATGCGACTGTGCGCCAATGTGCCAGCCCAGCTTGCCATCCAGACGGCCCTGGGCGGCTACCAGTCCATTAACGACCTGGTGGCCCCGGGCGGCCGCCTGTTCGAACAACGGGAAACCGCCTGGAACCTGCTCAATGACATCCCCGGGGTCAGTTGCGTGAAACCCAAGGGCGCGCTCTACCTGTTCCCGAAGCTGGACCCGAAGCGCTTCCCCATCGTCAATGACGAGAAACTGGTACTGGATCTGTTGCTGCAGGAACGCATCCTGCTGGTTCAGGGCTCGGCCTTCAACATTGACGACAAACAGCACCTGCGGGTGGTGTTCCTGCCCCGGGAAGACACCCTGG
>CAZFPG010000195.1:0-6561 GCA_964521055.1 uncultured Marinobacter sp. | reverse complement strand
GCCATGCTGCGCAGCTATCGCCAGCAGGGCAAACGCATCGGGCTTGTCCCGACCATGGGCAACCTGCACGAGGGCCACATCTCCCTGGTCAGAAAAGCGCGGGAGGCGGCCGATATCGTGGTCACCAGCATCTTCGTCAATCCCATGCAGTTTGGTGCTGCCGAAGATCTGGACACCTATCCGCGCACGCTGATTGAAGACCAGGAAAGGCTGGAGCAAGCGGGCAGCACGCTGGTGTTTACCCCCTCCAACGAGGAAATCTATCCCCAGGGGCTGGCACGACACACCCGGGTCATCGTACCTGAGGTCAGCGAGGGCCATTGCGGCGCCAGCCGGCCCGGACACTTTGAGGGCGTGGCAACGGTCGTCACCATGCTGTTCAACATGGTACAACCCGACATCGCGGTATTTGGCGAGAAGGATTTCCAGCAGCTTGCCGTCATCCGCAAGCTGACCCGGGACCTGATAATACCGGTAGAAGTCATCGGAGCCCCGACTGTGCGAGAGGAGGACGGACTGGCAAAGAGTTCCCGTAACGGTTTCCTCACAGAGGATGAACGGGCCATCGCACCCATCGTCTATCGCACCCTGAAAAACACAGCTGAACAGATCCGCAACGGCCGCACTGATTTTGTCACGCTGGAGCGGGAAGCCAACGAAGCCCTCAGTGAGGGGGGGCTGCGCCCGGATTACTTCAACATCGCCAACAGCCTGACGCTCAAGCCGGCCAGTGCCGACGATACCGAGCTGACACTGCTGGCAGCGGCGTTTCTGGGCACCACGCGGCTGATCGACAATCTCTCTGTAACCCGATAACACACACTGCCAGAAAGGATTCCACTATGCCCCAGGGCTCTGTTCCACTCACCAGCCGGCCGGAGTGGCAGGCACTGACAAACCATCAGGCGGAACTGGAAAACACCCACATGCGGGACATGTTCCGTGACGACCCGGACCGGGCCAACCGCTTCTTCATCAGCGGCGGCGGCCTGTCACTGGACTACTCCCGTAACCGCATGAACGACGACACCATGGCCAGACTCATGGCGCTGGCTCGAAGCTGCGGCGTGACGGAGCGCACCGAAGCCATGTTTCGCGGTGACCACATCAACGTGACGGAAAAGCGCCCGGCGTTGCACGTCGCCCTGAGGGACACCAGCGGTGACCCCCTCCTTGTCGATGGCACCAACATCACGCCGGAAGTGGAAACCACACTGAACCGCATGGCTCAGTTCGTGAACGACGTGCTCAGCAAGCGCTGGCTGGGCCATACCGGCAAGGCCTTTACCGATGTGGTGAGCATTGGCATTGGCGGCTCCTTCCTCGGCCCCAAGCTCGTGTCGGAAGCCCTGCGCCCTTACTGGCATGGGCAATTGAAAGGGCACTATGTGGCCAATATCGACGGCACCCAGATTGCCGAAGTGCTGCGCCGGGTCAATCCCGAAACCACCCTGTTCCTGATCCAGTCCAAATCTTTCCGCACTCAGGAAACCCTGGAGAACAGCAAGGTAGCGCGGGCCTGGTTTCTGGATAGTGGCGGCAGCGAAGACCAGATCGCCAAGCACTTCGTGGCTGTTACCGCCAACACCCCGGAAGCGGTGAACTTTGGCATTTCGGAAGACAATATCTTCCCCATGTGGGACTGGGTCGGGGGGCGTTACTCGCTTTGGTCCGCCATTGGCCTGCCCGTGGCACTGACCATCGGTATGGGCAATTTCCGTGCCCTGCTGGCGGGCGCCAATGCCATGGACCAGCACTTCCGCAATACCCCCCTGGAAGAAAACCTGCCTGTCGTGATGGCCATGCTGGGGATCTGGTATAACAACTTCTGGGGTGCCGAAACCTACACCATCCTGCCTTACGACCATTACCTGCGCAGCCTGCCAGCACACCTGCAGCAACTGGACATGGAAAGCAACGGCAAGAGCGTTACCCAGAACGGTGAACCGCTGAGCTACCAGAGCGGGCCGGTGATCTGGGGTGGCGTCGGCGCCAATGGCCAGCATGCCTTCCATCAGTTGCTACACCAGGGCACCCGGTTGATTCCGGCGGATTTCATTATTCCCCTGGAAACCCACAATCAGGTGGCCAGCCACCACGTCACTCTCTTTGCCAACTGCCTGAGCCAGTCGCGCGCGCTGATGTCCGGCAAGACTCTGGACGAGGCAAAAGCGGAACTGAAAGCCGAAGGCATGAATGCTGACGAGATAGACAAGCTGGCACCACACAAGGTGATCCCCGGCAACAAACCCAGCAACACGCTGCTGATGGACAAGTCGACGCCGGAAACCGTGGGCGCCCTGATTGCACTCTACGAGCACCGGACGTTTGTGCAGGGCATCATCTGGGACGTGGATTCATTCGATCAGTGGGGCGTGGAACTGGGCAAGCAGATGGGCAAAGGCATCCTTGACCGTCTTACCGGTGAAACTGCTGAAGGCGCCGAGCCCAGCGACAGCTCAACGGATAACCTGATCCGGCTGTTCCGCTCCCATCATTCGTCCTGAGGAGTGGCTTACCTGGCGGCGGCCCGGGAAATCCGCCGGCCCTGCCAGGTGAAATCCACCGGCCACAGCTTCTGGTCTCGGTCGTAAGTTCGCCAAAGATCTTCATAACGCTCGCCACAGATCGGGTGAACGTCTGCTGGCGCAATTTCGGCTAACGGCAGCAGTACAAAGGCGTTCTTGAGAATCTCGCCCCGGGGCAGCTCAACGCCATCGACACTGCCGATTTTGTTGTCGTAAGTGAGGATATCCAGGTCCAGTGTTCTGGCACTGAATTTGGGTGCGTTCCGGCGGCGGCCGTTGTCCACTTCCAGTTGTTTGAAGCGAACCGAAAGCTCCGCGACAGTCAGGTCTGTGTCCACACCTACCACCAGGTTATAGAAGGGCGAGCCATCAAAGCCAACGGATTCGCTTTCGTAAACCGAGGAAACAAGAAACTCGTCAAACCAGGTATCCAGCGCATCCAGGGCCGCAGCGATATAACGCTCGCGATCGATATTGCTGCCGATACTGACATACACCCGTGCCATTAGCGGCTCCCCCGTTCAATCTTCACTCCGACCGCCGCTGCAGCCGGGACGGCACCGGGTTTGCGAAGGGTCAACCGTAACCAGCGAACGCCAAACTCATTCTGCAGCAGGCCCGCAATACCCTCGGCCGCCGTTTCCAGCAACCGGGGACGGGCCTCGACCAGATAACTTGAGACCCGCTCGCTGACATGAGCATAGTCCAGCGCGTCGCTGACATCGTCCGATGCCGCCGGCGTCCGGTTATCCCAGGCCATCTCCAGATCCACCAGCAGCCGCTGGCTAACCTCCCGCTCCCAGTCGTACACGCCGATAATTGCCTCAACGGCCAGACCTTCGATCAGCACACTGTCTGTCAACGGATGGATCTCCCAGGCTTACACTCATTGCGGATTGAATAACGGGCAGGCAGCGGATACTGTGTAAATTCCGACCTGCTTCGTCACGGGGCGGGCATTTTCTCATAAATGACCAGTACGCGTCTTTGCGTCTTTTTCACTTTGCCAATGAACACCGCCAATGAGTTTTCTGAGTGACCCGGTACTGACAGTCCTGCTCTGCGCCCTGGCTTACCTGGCTGGCTCAGTACTGTTCGCGCTGCCAGTATGCCGCGCCTGGCATCTGCCGGACCCCCGGGCTCTCGGCTCTGGCAACCCCGGTGCCACTAATGTCTATCGCGCCGGGGGTTGGCCCCCGGCGGCACTGACGCTGTTTCTGGACGCCGCAAAGGGGTGGCTTCCGGTATGGCTGGCCCACCAGGCAGACCTGACAATTCTCTCCCAGGCCATGGTGGCACTGTGCGCTGTGACCGGGCATATGATTCCGGTGTTCTATCGCTTCAAGGGTGGGAAGGGCGTGGCAACGGCACTGGGGGCAGGGCTCGCACTGGCACCGGTTACCACACTGATGCTGGCGGCTATCTGGTCACTGGTGATGTGGCGCTGGAAAATTTCCGCTCTGGCGTCAATCGTTGCGATTGTCTGCGGGCCGGTCATCAGCGCCCTGATCGAACCGGACACCCTGCCCCTGTTTGGCCTGCTGGCAATACTGATTGTGGTGCGGCACCGCAACAACCTGATCCGTATGGCCCAGGGCCGTGAGCCAGGCTTCTAGTGATTAATCCACCAGGCCGTTCGCCCGCGGCTCACCCACCGGCGGCAGAGTGTTCATGGGCCAGCGCGGCACTGCCACTATCCGGTCCCCGTCCTGCTGCCCGGCTATCATGCGCTGGCATCCCGCGTAGGCAATCATGGCGCCATTGTCGGTACAGAATTCCGGGCGGGCGTAGAACACGCCAGCGCGGAGCTTTTCGGTCATCTTTTCCAACCCGGCCCGCAGCCGCTTGTTGGCACTTACACCACCGGCGATCACCAGACGCTTGCAACCAGTCTGCTCCAGGGCCCGGCGGCATTTGATGGTGAGGGTATCCACTACCGCCGCCTCGAAGGCCAGAGCAATATCGGCCCGGGTCTGGTCATCGAGTTCGTCGGTTTTTTTCGCAGCGTTGACCGTGTTCAGGGTAAAAGTCTTGAGACCGCTGAAGCTGAAATCCAGCCCCGGCCGATCGGTCATTGGCCGGGGAAAGCGATAACGCCCCGGCGTGCCCTGCTCCGCCAGTGCCGCTACCCTTGGCCCGCCGGGATAATCCAGCCCCAGCATCTTGGCGGTCTTGTCAAAGGCTTCACCGGCTGCGTCGTCCACCGACTCGCCGAGCATTTCATACTCGCCGATGCCATTAACCAGCACCAGTTGCGTATGCCCACCGGAAACCAGCAGGGCGACAAAGGGAAACGCCGGTGGGTTGTCCTCCAGCATAGGCGCCAGCAAGTGGCCCTCCATGTGATGAACACCCAGCACCGGCACGCCCAGTGCGAAGCCCAGGGCGTGGGCCACGGAACCACCCACCATAAGCGCACCTACCAGGCCGGGGCCCGCAGTATAGGCAATTCCCTCGATATCACCGCGCACCTTACCGGCGTCTGCCAGTATCTGGTCGCACAATGGCAGCAGCTTGCGTACATGGTCGCGGGAAGCAAGCTCCGGCACCACGCCGCCATAATCAGCATGCATGGCAATCTGGCTGAACAGAGCATGCGCCAACAGCCCCAGCTCGCTGTCATACAGGGCAACGCCGGTTTCATCACAGGAGGTTTCAATACCGAGAATCAGCATAAATAAGGGCCACAACTCCGGGCTGGTGAACGTCAGCGGAGCATTTTAGCAGAAACCCGAAACCCTCCGTCAGTTTCATCGAACAAACATTGACCTTGGCCATCAGCAGGCGCTATCATTGCCGGCCTTAAATACGCACTGGTCGAGTTTTAGCCAATCTGACCAGGTATCGAGTCGATTTGACAGACAGGTCGATCTGACAAAACAGAAACCGAATCAATCAGGTAGGTGATTTTCGAATGCCAGCTGTTAAAGTGAAAGAGAATGAACCGTTTGACGTAGCCCTTCGTCGCTTCAAGCGCTCCTGCGAAAAAGCAGGCGTTCTGTCGGAAGTACGTCGCCGTGAGCACTACGAGAAGCCGACAGCCGTGCGCAAGCGCAAGGCAGCTGCAGCCGTCAAGCGTCATCTCAAGAAGCTTCAGCGGGAGCAGCGCAAGTTCGAGCGTCTGTACTAAGCTTTATCCGGACGCCGCTTGACTGTAAGCCTATAATTGCCTGTATCGCCGCGGGCCGCGGTTTATACAGAGCGATATCAAAGTGCCGCCGAGGCCTGGCTTCGGCGGCATTTTTGGCTGTACTTGCGGGCCTGGCACTTTCCGCGCCACCGGAGACATCATGAGTGGACTGATCCCGCAACGCTTTGTTGAAGACCTGCTCGACCGGATAGACCTGGCCGAACTGATCGGATCACGTATCACCCTGAAAAAGGCCGGCGGCAACTACAAGGCCCGCTGCCCCTTCCATGATGAAAAAACGCCGTCTTTCAACGTTCGGCCGGACAAGGGCTTTTACCACTGCTTTGGCTGTGGCGCCCATGGCGATGCCATCAGCTTTGTCCGCGAGTTCGACGGTCTCGGGTTTACCGACGCGGTAGAGGAACTGGCTAGGCGAGCCGGCATGGAAGTGCCTTACGACCAGAGCGCGCGCCAGGAAATGCAGCAGGCGCGAACCCTGACGGACGCCCTGGATTACGCCAGCCGCTTCTACCAGGGCGCACTCAAGGGCCAGCAAGGCGAATTCGCCCGGGACTACCTGAAACAACGGGGCCTGGACGACAGCATTATCGAGCAGTACATGCTGGGCTATGCCCCCGGCACCGGCACGGCGCTTTTCGACAGTGCCAGCAAGGACCTGCAGGGGCCATTGATAGAAACCGGCACCGTGTCTGACCGCTACGGGCGCCCAAGGGACCTGTTCCGCAACCGGGTGATGTTCCCGATCCGCAACAGCCGCGGCCGGACCATCGCCTTTGGCGGGAGCACCCTGTGTGACGACAAGGCCAAGTACATCAACTATACGGAGTATGATGTCTTCCATAAGAGCCGCGAGATTTATGGCCTTTATGAGGCCAAACAGTC
>CAZFPG010000194.1:0-6592 GCA_964521055.1 uncultured Marinobacter sp. | reverse complement strand
CTGGGAACCGTGCAGTGCCGCTTTTTCAGTGTTCCAGACCTCTTCCAGGTCAGCGTATTCACGCTCGACGCCGCTGATCACATCCGATAGCTCGGAAAGCCGTTTCTTGGACGCCGCATCGGTTTCCTTTTTCAGCGCTTCACGCTCGATTTTCAACTGGATTAGGCGCCGCTCGAGGCGGTCCAGTGCTTCCGGCTTGGAGTCCATTTCCATGCGGATCTGGCTGGCCGCTTCATCCACCAGATCGATGGCCTTGTCCGGCAACTGGCGGTCTGCAATGTAACGATGGGACAGCTTGGCGGCCGCAATAATGGCGCCGTCTGTCACCTCTACCCCATGGTGCACTTCATAGCGCTCCTTGAGACCGCGAAGTATCGCGATGGTGTCTTCCTCATTGGGCTCGGAGACCAGTACTTTCTGGAAGCGACGCTCGAGGGCTGCGTCTTTCTCAATGTTCTCGCGGTACTCATCGAGAGTGGTTGCGCCCACGCAATGCAACTCACCCCGAGCCAGGGCGGGCTTGAGCATGTTGCCGGCATCCATGGAGCCTTCGGCCTTGCCAGCGCCAACCACGGTATGAATTTCGTCGATAAACAGGATGATCTGCCCTTCCTGCTTGGCCAGCTCATTGAGCACCGCCTTCAGGCGCTCCTCGAAGTCACCACGGAATTTGGCGCCAGCAATCAGCGAACCCATATCCAGCGACAGCACTCGCTTGTTCTTGAGCCCCTCCGGCACTTCACCATTCACAATGCGCTGGGCAAGGCCTTCCACGATGGCGGTCTTGCCCACGCCGGGCTCGCCAATGAGCACGGGGTTGTTCTTGCGCCGACGCTGGAGCACCTGGATGGTACGACGGATTTCATCATCACGGCCGATCACCGGGTCGAGTTTGCCGGCCTCGGCACGCTCGGTAAGGTCAATGGTGTATTTGGTCAGGGCCTGGCGGTTTTCTTCCGCCGAGGCGTCGTCGACCGACTCACCACCGCGAACTTCATCAATGGCGCCTTCCAGTGACGATTTGTCGACGCCCTGCTCACGCAGAATGCGCCCCAGTGTGCCCCGGTCTTCAAGGGCTGCAAGCAGCATCAGTTCGCTGGAGATGAACTGGTCGCCGCGCTTCTGTGCCAGCTTGTCAGCAATATTGAACAGCCGCCCCATGTCGTTCGACATGGAGACATCACCAGCCGAGCCCGGAACTTCCGGCAGATTCTCGATTTCCTTGGCCACAGCCTGGCGGATACGGCCGGGCTCTGCGCCCGCCTGCTTCAGCAATGGCTTGATTGAGCTGCCCTGCTGGTCCATCAGTGCCTGCATCAGATGTACGGGTTCAATAAAGTTATGGTCCTTGCCCACAGCCAGGGACTGGGCCTCCGCGAGTGCGGTCTGCAGTTTGCTGGTCAGTTTGTCGATTCTCATGATCCTGGATTCCCCAATTTCTGGCATGCAGCCCGGAACATTTCTCCTCGGGCAGCATTTACTTTGCTTTGACAGTTAATGTAGGGGCGATTGGCTGGACTTCAAGCAACGAGAACAAAGAAGTGTCAGAAAATTGACGGACATCATGTAATGTAGATCAGGCTGGCCATGCGACCGGTCTGCCCGTCACGGCGGTAGGAGAAGAAGCGTTCATGGTCCGTCACTGTGCAGGATTCACCGCCATAAACCTGCAGCACGCCGGCAGCTGCCAGCCGCTGTCTTGCAAGCCGATAGATATCGGCAAGATAGTGTGCTTCCCTGGACGGGCTGGGAACGAACGCATCGGCTGCCAGCGGATCATTCAGGAGAAAGGTCTCCCGCACTTCCGGGCCCACTTCAAACTGGTCTGGCCCAATGGCAGGCCCCAGCCAGGCCAGCACGCAGGCAGGATTTGCGAATCGCGCCACCACCTCCTCAAGCACGCCATCTGCCAGCCCCCGCCAGCCGGCATGGGCCGCTGCTACCCGGCCGGATGCCGGGTCACAGAAAAGAACCGGAAGACAATCCGCGGTCAGCACCACGCACACGTTTCCCGGTTCTGAGGTCACGCTGGCATCGGCGCGGGCCAGTCCGGTTTGCGGCAGCTCCACCACATCGGTGCCATGTACCTGGTTTAACCATCCGAAATGCTCCGCGCCAGTATCCAGCTGTTGCTGCACAATGGCGCGGTTTCGATCCACATGCTCCGGCGAATCTCCCACATGAGTGCCGAGATTGAGGGTGTCCCAGGGGGCACCGCTTACTCCGCCCAGTCTGGTCGTAGAGGCAGCCCTGACCCAGGATGGTGCAGGCCAGTCAGGAATGATGAGCGGCAACTCAGAAGTCATGGCTTTCCAGATCCTTGACATGTTTTCGAAGCGCGGCGAGCAGCACCTCCATATCCTCCGGCAGGGGCACCTCCCATGTCATCACCTCCCCCGTGCGGGGGTGCTCCAATGTCAACTGTCGGGCATGGAGTGCCTGACGCTGAAAGCCTGCCAGTACGTCACGCAGCTCGTCGGTTGTGCCCTTGGGAAGGCGGAGCCGACCTCCGTATTGCGGGTCTCCCACCAGAGGGTGTTTCACATGGGCCATGTGAACCCGTATCTGGTGCGTGCGACCGCTTTCAAGTTTACAGCGCACATGGGTATGGGCGGCAAAGCGCTCAACCAGGCGGTAATGGGTCACGGCGGGCTTGCCAGTTGGCACCACCGCCATTTTCTTGCGCTCGCGGGGGTGGCGGCCAATCGGCGCATCGACGGTCGAACCTCCCGTCAGCGTACCCACTACGACGGCTTCGTACTCCCGCCCCATGGTACGGGTTTGCAACTGGTCAACCAGCGACGTGTGGGCAATCAGGCTTCGCGCCACAACCATGATGCCTGACGTGTCCTTGTCGAGGCGATGAACAATACCGGCCCTTGGCAGATTCTCCACTTCCGGAGCATGGTTGAGCAGCGCATTTACCAGTGTGCCGTCAGCATGGCCGGCAGCGGGGTGAACGACCAGGCCCGCCGGCTTGTTAATCACCAACAGGTGCTCGTCTTCATACACAATATCCAGGAAAATTGGTTCCGCCTGCCAGCTGACCTGAACCTCTGGCTCGGCATCCAGTTCAAGCCTGTCCCCCAGCATAACCTTGTCGCGGGGTTTGCAGGCTTTCCCGTTCACCGTCAGCGCCCCGCTTTTAATCCAGCCCTGAAGCCGTGAACGGGAATGCTCGGGCATCAGCTCGGACGCAGCCTGATCCAGCCGGCGGTCGCTGTATTCCGGCGGAACAGAGAAGCTGGCAACAATACGGTTTTCAGATGACATTAAGCCCCCGGGGCCTGTGATAAGTGTTACGTTTGAGTCAGAAAATTCCAATCGGCAGCCAGTGCCACTGCACAAGGATGCAGATCCCCGTTACAATGGTCCACCATTTGAATTTTCGCCATTATACGGGATTCCGGCATGAGATCAGTTGTTCGATTACTGCTAATAACGACTGCAGCACTGTTGATCAGTGCCTGCGCCTCGAATAAGCAGGAAGAGGTATTGCCGGAAGAGACCTATTATGAAAATGCCCGGGACGCGATGAATTCGGGCAACTTCAATGAAGCCGAACAGAATCTCGACCACCTGGAAACCTACTATCCGTTCGGCCGCTATGCAGAGCAGGCCCAGTTGGACCTGATCTATGCCCGCTACCAGAATCTCGACCTGGAAGGCGCCCGCGCGGCAGCCGACCGTTTCCTGCGCCTGAACCCGCAAAGCGACCATGCTGATTATGCCATCTATATGCGGGGCCTGGCTTCCTACAACCTGGACATCGGCCTTGCAGCCAGATACTTCCCGGTTGACGTTGCAGCCAGGGACCCGGGCGAGCAACGCCAGGCCTTCCGTGATTTTTCCGAGTTGCTGAACCGTTATCCGTCCAGCGAATACGCTCCTGATGCCC
Organism: uncultured Marinobacter sp.; assembly: GCA_964521055.1. Classification (GTDB taxonomy): domain Bacteria; phylum Pseudomonadota; class Gammaproteobacteria; order Pseudomonadales; family Oleiphilaceae; genus Marinobacter. Next base: position 2,694 of record CAZFPG010000194.1, on the reverse strand, counting down.
GCCAGCGTATGATTGCCATCCGCAATCGCCTGGCGGAACTGGAACTCTTTGCTGCCCGCTATTACATCAGCCGCGAAGCCTACATCGCAGCCAATAATCGGGCGCAATTCATTGTGGAGAATTACTCAACCACACCTTCCGTTGAAGAAGCACTGATCATTCTGGCCGAAACCTTCAGTTTCCTGGATCTGAAAAAGGCATCAGCCGACGCCGTGGCGATGTTGGAAGACAACTTCCCGGACAGCTCTGCCTTCAACGACGAGGGCGAGTTCCAGTCGGACATCCTCAAGCGCGAAGATCGCTCCCTGACCAACGTGGTTACCTTCGGCCTTATGGGCGACGAGTAACCAGCTTGCTGCGGAGGCTGCATAATGCAGGCTCCACAGCGCTTAATTTCCGCTTTTCCAGCCATTGGTGATCGGATAGCGACGGTCCTTTCCAAAGCCCCGCTCGGTAATCCGCACACCAATAGGTGCCTGCCTGCGCTTGTATTCGTTGATATCCACCAGGCGCACAACCCGGTCCACGTCTACCCTGTCAAAGCCCTGGGCAACGATAGCGTCTGCACTCAGGTCCCGCTCCACGTAAAGGTTAAGAATCTGGTCGAGAATATCGTAGCCCGGCAGGCTGTCCTCGTCTTTCTGGTCCGGCGCCAGTTCCGCCGAGGGTGGGCGGGTAATGACGCGCTCGGGAATGACCTGCGAAATGCTATTGCGATACCAGGCGAGCCGGAATACCAGGGTCTTCGGAACATCCTTGAGCACATCAAAGCCCCCTGCCATGTCGCCGTACAATGTGGAGTAACCCACCGCCATTTCGCTCTTGTTGCCGGTTGTCAGCACCAATGACCCGAACTTGTTGGACAGAGACATCAGCAGAACGCCCCGCAGCCTCGCCTGCAGATTTTCCTCGGTGGTGTCTGGCTGCGTGCCTTCAAACGGGGCGGCCAGGGTTTCCATAAAGGCATCGTACATGGGCTCGATGGAGAACACGTCGTATTGCACGCCCAGTGCAACCGCTTCCACCTCCGCATCCTCGATGCTCATACTGGCGGTGTAGCGGAAAGGCATCATCACAGCACGTACCCGGTCAGCCCCGAGGGCATCAGCCGCCACCGCAAGGGTCACCGCGGAATCAATGCCCCCGGACAGACCCAGAACCACCGACTTGAAGCCATTTTTGTTGACGTAATCACGCACACCGAGCACCAGCGCCTTGTAAATATTCTCCTCCAGTGACGGCTCGGCAATGGCAGGCTGAGAGATGGGCTGGCAGTGGTGCTCGCAGATGAAATCTACCGGATAGAGCCCTTCGCTGAACTGGGATGCTTCCGCTGCCAGGGCCCCGGAATGGTCATAAACCATTGATCCACCATCGAAAACCAGCTCATCCTGCCCACCGACGAGATTCACGTAAGCAATACTTACCCGGTTCTCGCAGGCTTTGCGCTCGACCAGAGCCTTACGGCGCCTCTGTTTATCAATATCGTAGGGCGACGCATTCAGGTTGATGACCAGTTTCGCCCCGGCTGCTGCCGCATCCTCCACCGGGCCATCGCTCCAGATATCCTCGCACACGGTGACGCCCACCGGCACGCCCCTGATATCCAGTACCAGCGTGTCTGCACCATCCGCAAAGTAGCGTTTCTCATCAAACACCTGGTAGTTGGGCGGAAAGCGCTTGAAATAGCGGCCCGTTATTTTCCCGGCTTCAATAACCACCGCTGCGTTGTATAACAGCGCGTCCTCCCTGAGCGGGGCGCCCACAATGATCGCGGGCCCTAGCCTGGCACTTCGCAATGTCTCAAGGGCTTCGGCAATGCGAACGTCCATGCTGGGACGAAGCAGGAGGTCTTCAGGGGGGTAACCGGTCAGGCACAGCTCCGGAAACACCACCAGATCTGCCTGATGTTTCTCCTCCGCACGCCGTGTGGCTTCAATCACCTTGCCAGTGTTACCGGGAATATCGCCCACCAGGAAATCGAGCTGGGCCATTACCACTCTCAATTTGTCAGGCTCCCGGCCACCGGGTAACTGATCCTTTTGCACGGACATAATGCAGCTCCTGTAACTCATTGCCATTAAAAGGCTATTATAACCCCGCAGGGCATGAGAATTCTCCCGGGATACCTATCGGATTATGGCAAAAACATCGACAACGGACTTCCAACCCCACGCGGACGCTCCTCCCGCCAGCCAGAGGGGCAGACTGTTTCGCATTTACAATCATTACCGGGTTGTTGTCAGCATTATCCTGGTGGCGCTGTTGTTCGTCGATCCGATCAACTTTGACTCCCGCTTCAGGGCCATGGATTATTACCAGGCCGGTGTCGTCAGCTATCTGGCCATCAACGGTTTCATTGCCCTGATAATGCTGGCGGGCTTCCAGCCAAGAAGCCGCCACATCACCATCTCGATCCTGATGGATATTCTGATTCTCCATGCACTCCTGCTCACCAGCACCGGCATCACCAATGGCCTGGCCAACCTCGTCATCATATCGGTGGCAGCCGGAAATATCCTGACACCCACCAGAATCGGCACTTTCTACGCAGCACTGGGCGCAATCTGTTCACTGGGCATTTCCACCTGGTCCGTCATGGCATTTGGCGACTCGGCGGATGAAATCGTCCGTGCCGGTTCCCTGGGCATCCTCTACTTTGCAGCTGCCTTTATCCTGCAGTATATCTCCCGG
>CAZFPG010000193.1:0-6601 GCA_964521055.1 uncultured Marinobacter sp. | reverse complement strand
CGTTGAATTCATCCAGGTACGGCTGGTGCTGGAAGAAGTTGGCATCCATCCGCTTCTGGTCTACCTGTACGTTCGGCTGCACATAATCGGTGAATACTTTAACGTCCAGTTCCACACCCTGTTCCGCCAGCTTGGGCTTAACGAATTCCAGGATTTCGGCGTGGGGTACCGGAGTGGCGGCTACTGACAGTTCTTCAGCAGCCACTGCACCAGAGAAAGTTGCGGCGGCAGCCAGAGCTACCAGTGTCTTCTTGAGTTTCATAAGTCTTCTCCTGTTGGATTCCATAAACAATGTCTTCAGGCTTGGGAATACGGCTGGGGGTGGGAGGCAGCTTCCGAAAAACGCCCGTGAATACATCCATGTAGGGCTCGGTCGCGCCATCCATGGCGCTCCACGTTTTCGGAAGCTGCCTCCCACCCCCTGCCTATATCAAGCTGTTGCTATCTGCGACTGAAATATAAGACAAGCCGATCGCCGGCCATTTGCAGCAACTGCACGAAAATTACCAGTAACGCTACCGTAATCACCATTACATCGGTCTGGAATCGTTGATAACCGAAGCGGATGGCCAGGTCACCGAGGCCGCCGCCGCCCACGACGCCAGACATGGCTGCGTAAGACACCAGTGTAATCGCCGTTACGGTAATACCAGCGATGATGCCTGGCAATGCCTCGGGCAGCAGGGCACCGAATACAATCTGCTTTACCGTGGCGCCCATAGCCTGCGTGGCCTCAATAATCCCACGGTCAACCTCGCGCAAAGAGGTTTCCACCAGGCGGGCAAAGAACGGAGCACCGCCGGCTACCAACGGGGGAATTGCACCGGCAACGCCAAGAGACGTGCCGATTAGCATTACGGTGAAGGGGATCATCACTATCAACAGGATGATAAAGGGCACCGAGCGCAGTACGTTCACCACGAAGGACAGCACCGCGTAGGCAATGGGTTGTTCCAGCAGCTGTCGCTTCCCAAACAGGAACAGCAGCACGCCGAGGGGCAAGCCAATCAGCACGCTGAACAGCAGCGACATGCCCACCATCACCAGGGTGTCCCAGCTGGCCCAGCCTATTTCGGTCCAGTCCACGTTAGTGAGCAAACTTTCCATCAGCGCTTCCATCAGCGCAGCACCTCCACGTGGACATCGGCGGCTTTCAGGGCCTGCATGGCGGTATCAAGGTCACCGCCTACCAGTGACAGGGTCAGTTGGCCGTAGGGGGTGTCCTTGATGTGATCGATGCGGCCGGACAGGATGCTGAAGTCCACGCCTGACTCCCGCGCCACGCTGCCCAGCAGTGGTGTGTAAGTGGACTGGCCACGGAATGTCAGCCGCAGGATGCGGCCTGGGGCCTGTGCCAGGTCCTGCTGCATTTCGTCGCGGTCGATGTTTTCACTCTCGAAGACGAAATCCCGTGTGGTGGGGTGCTTCGGGTGCAGGAACACGTCGCTGACGGCACCCATTTCCACGACCTCGCCGGCATCCATCACCGCAACCCGGTCGCAAACGCGGCGCACAACGTCCATTTCGTGGGTGATCAGTACGATGGTCAGGCCCAGTTCGCGGTTGATGTCTGCCAGCAGCTTCAGCACCGACTGTGTGGTTTGCGGATCAAGGGCGCTGGTGGCTTCGTCGCACAGCAGAATGGTCGGGCGGCACGCCAGGGCGCGGGCAATGCCGACACGCTGTTTCTGCCCACCGGAAAGCTGCGACGGGTATTTGTTCGCCTGGTCCACAAGACTTACCCTCTGCAGCAACTCATCCACCCGTTCACGGATTTCACTGCGGGAATAGATACCCGCCAGTTTCATGGGGAAGGCGATGTTGTCGGCGACGGTTTTCGAGGACAGCAGATTGAAATGCTGGAAGATCATACCCACTTTGCGCCTGAACGCCCGCAATTCGCTGGCGTTGTAGCCGGTGATGTTTTCATTGTCGATCAGGATGCTGCCACCGGTTGGTGGTTCCAGCAGGTTGATCAGGCGCACGAGGGTGGATTTACCCGCGCCGGAGTGACCGACGATGCCAAACACTTCGCCGGTTTCGATGGTCATACTGGTGGGGTGTAACGCGGGGATCGCCCGCCCACCTACCTGGTAGGACTTCTGTACCTGGTCAAATACAATCACAGCTTTGCCTTGTCAGCGCCTTGTGGGTGCAGCGTTAAAGCGCGCAATTATAAACCAATCCGGCATCAAACCCGAATCCGTAGCCTTGGTATATCCCCTTACACCATCAGCCACCTGACACAGGCCGCCATACTGGACTAAACTCAACCTTCAAAGGAACCTTTAAATATCCCTCCGAGGCGCATGATATTTTGACCACAAAAACCGACACTCCGCCCTCAAGGATGAACTCCACCCAGGCATGGGTCACCTATCTGAGCAAGGTTGAACTGCCGGTACTGGCGAACACACTCCGCAGGATCGACGAGCTTACCGATAGCAGTAACAGCACCGTCAACGAACTGGCCAACGTTATTCTCAATGATGCCCAACTGACTTCCCAGGTTCTGCGGCTTTCCAACACGGTGTTCTATAACCAGACCCGTACCCAGGTCAGCACCGTAAGCCGTGCCATTACCCTGATCGGTTTTGATGCGGTGAAATCCATGGCCATCTCCTCATTGATCGTGGACTCGCTGCTCGCCCGCAACGACCGGCCCCACCTGCTTCGCTGCCTGGCCCGCGCCATCCATGCCGCCGTTCAGGCCCGCTGCCTGCTACCGAAGCGCAATGAGCATGCGCTGGAGGAGGTTTTCATTGGCGCCCTGCTGATGAACATTGGCGAGCTGGCTTTCTGGTCCTGCGAAACCGACCAGGCCAGTGAACTGGAAGTAAAACTCCATAACGGGGAGCCACCGGTGGAGGCTCAGAAGGCCGTACTGCACACCACGTTTACCGAGATCACCCGGGGTCTGGTGGAAGCCTGGTCTCTGGGACCGTTCATCAAGGAAGTGGTCGCTCCGGGTCAGGCAAACTCAAAAGCCGCCAGCCTGGTACGTCACTCTGTTGAGATGGCGAAGCTGTCCGAGAACGGATGGCGTGGCCAGGAGATGGACGCGGTAATGGAGGAGCTGGGCAAGGATATCGGTGAGAATCCTGCAGCAGTGCGGGATCAGCTCAAGATCAACGCCGGGGAAGCGGCCCGGGTGGCGGTATCGCTGGGCATCCCCCAGGTCACCGCACTGATGCCCGGCAGTCAGTCAGACAGCGGAAAACAGGCGGCGCATGCTCCAGAGGTGGATCCTGTCCTGCAGTTGCAGATTCTCAGGGATCTGACCCACAGCCTGACTGACAAGCCCGATATCAATGAAGTCTGCCAGCTGGTTATTGAAGGCATACACCGGGCCGTCGGTATGCAACGGGTTGTGCTGTTGATGAGCGACCGCAGCGGCCTGCAGTTGATCCCCCGCAAACTCGGAGGCAAGGGCACCGAAAGCTGGAAAGAGAATTTCACCATCCGCAAGGACGGCACCGGTCCTCTGGGTGCTCTGCTGCCCCATGCCAGTTGCTACGTCTACCAGCCAAAATCAGGGACGGAAACCGTCCCCTATGATCGCTGGCTGGGCAATGTGCCGGCTCTGGTGGGCCCTTTGAAAGCCAAGGGGCGACTTGTTGGCCTGTTCTATGCCGACAACGCCGCTGCGGACTACGTGCCTTCTGACGACCAGCTGACAGCGTTCGGCCACTTCGTCCAGAACGCCCAGCTTTGCATCACCTTGCTGTCCAGCAACTGATCCTCTTTCGGGAGATCAGAGTTCATATAGTCTGGCCACGTGCAGGATCGGCCCTGTGGGCACGCCTGTGGGCGACCCGCCCACGGGTTCAAGGCTTATGGCGAGGGTACGGCTGCTGCTGAGCAGTTTCCGGGTTTCGTCGTCGAGGGTTACCTGATAGGTATCGCCCACCGGCATTACCCCCAGTGACACTGGCTGACCGTCCTCCGGCACTATCCATAGCTCATAATCCTTGCCCTGCTCAGCCGCCGTGGCGGCGACAGGCCGCAGCTTCAGCTGCTTTTCAAACGCCGACTCGCTTACCAGCCACAATGGATCGCTCAGATCCGCCTGCACAATCGCACCGGACAACCGTTGGTCATCCTGCGGTGCCGGTTGCTGCAACAGCACAACTGCCAGCACCAGTGCTGCTGCCGTTGCCGCCAGGCTCCAGCCGGGCCACAACCAGCGGCCGGCACCATCGTTGGCGGCTGTTGCAGGCCTGGCATCCACGCTTTGCGGCCACAACCGCCGCTCAATCCCCGACCATACCGAGGCTGGTGGTGCCTCTTCCTCTATCCGGGTTCCCAGGTGCCCCAGCTTTTCCTCCCAGAACCAGACCTCCTGACGGACCCGTACCGACTCCATCATCCAGCGTTCAAAATGCCGACGGGCCGCCCCGCGAAGGGAGCCCAGGACATACTCCGCAGCCAGTGCCTCAATTCTTTCCGCTGTCTTTTTCATCGTTCCAGGCACCTCTTCAGAGCCATCAACCCGCGCCTGATCCAGCTTTTGACGGTCCCGATGGGGGAACTCAATGCTTCGGACAGCTCATCGTGGGTAAAGCCCCGGTAGTAAGACAGCAGGATGCTGTCCCGCTGGGGTTCGGACAGTTCCTCAAGGCAGCCGGTAAGCTCTGCGGCGCCGGCACTGCGGAGGGAAACGTCCAGTGGCCCCTCGCGTTGGTCCTCAACATGCTCAAGCTGGCTGTCCCCCGCCGTGTGTTTTGCCTTTCTGGACCTCATCAGGTCCAGAGTACGGTAACGGGCAATTGTCAGCATCCAGCTCAGCGGGGCACCACGTTCGTTGTGATATTCGCCGGCATGATGCCAGATCTGCACAAAGGCATCCTGAACCGCCTCTTCCGCCAGATCCCTCTGGCTGGCCAGTTTCAGGCATAGCCCGAACATCCTGCCGGAAATCTTCTGGTACAACTGCTGGAACGCCTGTCTGTCTTTCCTGGCAACTGCAACCAGCAGACCCATAAGTTCATCCTGTTCAGTATCCGTGGCCGTCATGAGCAGATATCCACCTGTCTGTTGTTGTCGGTTTATGGGGTTGATACAGACATTACGCTCAGCATCGTCATAACGATGCACCCCGGATACATCTCCAGACAAAATTTTATGACAAGTGCATCTTTCTCCTTCCCGGCTCCGTTTCCTCCGATGCAACACCAACAACACAAGAGGAAAACGGAATGAACACACTGTTTAAGCGCTCCGGCCTCGCACTTGCGGTAGCCGGGCTTTGCCTGACAACCGGCCTGGCGCAGGCCTCCAGCCATCGCGAAGCGCCCTTTATCACAGAAGTGCCCAAAGTCGACGGTACCGATTTCTACATGTTCCGAAGCTATGAAACCGGACGTGGAGACTTCGTTACCCTGATTGCCAACTACCTGCCACTGCAGGACGCCTACGGCGGTCCGAATTACTTCGACCTGGACGAGGATGCGGCTTACGAAATCCACATTGATAACAGCGGTAACGCACAGGAAGACCTCACTTTCCGTTTCCGGTTCACCGATATGCTGAACGACATCCAACTGGCGGTAGGGCCGGACGGCCAGCAGGAAATGGTATCCGTACCGCTCAAGAACATTGGTGACGCCAGCAATGGTGATAATGTTCAGTTCAGCCAGGAATACATAGTAGAGGTCATTCGAGGCGATCGCCGCACCGGCACGGTGCAGACCGCCACCAATGCCAGCACCGGCACGGAAACCTTTGCCAAACCGCTGGACAATATTGGCGGCAAGTCCTTTGCCGACTATGAAAGCTATGCCAATGAGCATATCTTCGACATCGTCATTCCCGGCTGCGGCACCAACGGCCAGGTGTTCGTGGGTCAGCGCAAGGAGGCCTTTGCCGTTAACCTCGGCGAGATTTTTGACTTAGTCAATACCAACCCGCTTGGCCCCCGTGGTGGTGAAGGCCCGGGTGACCTGGCCGACAAGAACGTAACCTCGTTCGCCCTGGAAGTGCCCACCGAATGCGTGACGGGCACGGCAGCGACTGCCACCGGTGACCCGGTCATCGGTGGCTGGACCACGGCCAGTGTGCGCCAGGCGCGCGTGCTTAACCCGGAACCGAGCACCAACGGCAAGGGTGCCACGGTGGAAGGCGGGGCCTGGACCCAGGTGTCCCGACTCGGCATGCCCCTGGTCAATGAGGTGGTTATCGGCCTGAAAGACAAGGACCGCTTTAACACCAGCGAACCCAAGGACGACGGCCAGTTCGCCACCTATGTAACCCATCCCACACTGCCGGAACTGCTGGAAATACTCTTCCCGGTGACGGCACCCAACAACTTCCCGCGGACCGATCTGGTCACCGCGTTTTTGCAGGGTGTGCCCGACCTTAACCAGCCAGAGGGCGTGACAGTATCTGAAATGCTGCGCCTGAACCCGGCCATCACGGCCACTGCGGCAGGTAGCCAGAACGACCTGGGCGTACTTGGTGGCGACAATACCGGCTTCCCCAACGGTCGTCGCCCGGTGGATGACACCGTGGACATCTCGCTACGTGTCGCCATGGGCGTATTGGCTGATCCCGCCGATGCTCCGGACGGAGATCTTGAGTACACGGACGGTGTTCAACTGGA
>CAZFPG010000192.1:0-6624 GCA_964521055.1 uncultured Marinobacter sp. | reverse complement strand
ATGTAGGTAACCGTCTCGAACCCGCGGTGGGGGTGGGACGGAAAACCAGCAATGTAATCCTGAGGCTGGTCGGAACCGAATTCGTCCAGCATCAGGAAGGGATCAAGGCGGATATTCTGGTGCTGGCCGATTGAGCGCTTGATGCGGACGCCGGCACCGTCGGAGGTTTCCAGAGCGGGGATAGTCTGTTTGATGGATCGAAGGGGCATGGCGTATTCCTCCTCAAAGGGTATACGCCCTATTAAACGCCCTTGAGGCCCCGGGAATAAACCGGAGAATTCTGGAAGGGGACATCAAAAAAACTGAAGGTCCGGTGATGGCAGGCGATCACCGGTATCAGCCGCATCTTATTCCACGTTACGGGAGTAGAACATTTCCAGCATTTCCCGCTTCAGGCGCTCTTCAATGGAGCGGGCCTCTTCCGGGTCCAGGTCACTGGCGTTGACCCCGAACACGTAGTTATCCAGGTTGAAATTCTTGAGCATCATCTTGGTGTGGAACAGGTTCTCCTGGTACACGTTGACGTCAATCATCTGGTAGGCGTTCTGGGTGTCCTCGGTCAGGTAGTTCTGGATCGAGTTGATGTCATGGTCGATGTAGTGCTTGGTGCCGTCCACATCACGGGTGAATCCACGTACACGGTAATCAACGGTGACCACGTCGGAATCAAAACTGTGGATCAGGTAGTTCAGAACCTTCAATGGTGAGATCAGGCCACAGGTAGACACGTCAATATCGGCCCGGAAGGTGCTGATGCCCTCATAGGGGTGGCTTTCCGGGTAGGTGTGGACCGTAACGTGGCTCTTGTCCAGGTGTGCCACGATGGCATCCGGCAGCGGGCCCGGTGATTCCTCGTTATCCGGCTCGCCGGCGCTGATTTCGTGCTCGGCAATCAGCATGGTAACGGAGGCGCCGTGGGGCTCGTAATCCTGGCGTGCAATGTTGAGCACGTTGGCGCCGATGATCTTTACCACGTCGGTAAGGATCTGGGTCAGGCGCTCTGCGTTATACATCTCGTCGATGTAATCAATATAGGCTTCACGTTGCTCTTCGGTCTGCGCATAACAGATGTCGTAGATATTGAAGCTCAGTGATTTGGTCAGGTTATTGAAACCATGCAGCTGTAGTTTGGTTTCCATTTTCAGCCCCCCCAAAGTGACTGGAGATGAGTGTCAGTGGTCATGCCGTTTTGTTGCATGCCACCAAGGCCGCCACCGATAACTGACCGGGGTGTTTACCTTTTGCGCAGACCGGCGGAGAGGATGCGTATTATGCACATCGACCCTTGATTTGGGTAGAGCCCAGGACAATATTGTAGCATCCGTATTCACCCCCACTCAGGAGGCCTCGCAGACCTCATGGCTGTGGGTGATTTCCACGCCAGCTTTCTCCAGCATGATAGAGGCAGAACAGTACTTTTCTGCGGAAAGACTGACGGCCCTTTTTACCTGATTTTCTTTCAGATTGTGCCCGCTAACCACGAAGTGCAGGTGAATGCGGGTGAAAACCGCCGGCACAGTATCGGATCTTTCCGCTTCCAGCTCGGCATGGCAGCCAGTGACGTCCTGGCGGCTTTTCTGCAGGATGCTCATGACATCAAAGGAAGAGCAGCCGCCGAGGCCCATCAGCATCAACTCCATGGGGCGGGGGCCCAGGTTCTTGCCTCCGTGGTCGGGCGGCCCGTCCAGCTGTACAGCGTGGCCACTGCCACTGGTTGCCATGAAGCTGGCGTCGCCGGTCCAGTCAATGGTTGTTTTCATCTGTTTTCATGCTCCGGATGGGATATAACGTACAGTTGCCGAAGATGCTAGCATATCCCCGAGTAGCCGGCAGCCCCGTGAAAAGCGTCTCCCGGGATCTGGTCTATACTGTTTCAGGTTGCCGAAACGGGGCCTTCTTGTTATAAGTTGCGCTCATACTGAATAAGCCCGCAAGGAAAGCAGGGTGAATAAAAACATTGGGATCCCGCCAGTACTAAGGAGGCATGACTCGCACTATGGCCACTATCGTCAAGCCGGTTGAGCAGAAAACCAAGCATCTCGACTATTTTCTTTCGCAATGCCATCGCCGGCGTTACCCAGCCAAGAGCACCATCATCTATGCGGGGGATAAAAGCGATTCCCTGTTCTATATCGTCAAGGGCTCCGTTACCGTCATTATCGAGGATGACGATGGCCGCGAGATGATCATGGCCTACCTGAACGCCGGTGATTTCTTCGGTGAAATGGGGCTGTTTGACAACATGGACTCGCGTAGTGCCTGGGTAAAGGCCAAGACCGAGTGTGAAGTTGCCGAGATCAGCTACACCAAGTTCCGGGAGATTGCCCAGCAGGACCCCAGGGTGCTGTACTTCATTGGTGAGCAGATGGCCTCGCGCCTGCGTCAGACCACGCGCAAGGTGGGTGATCTGGCCTTCCTGGACGTAACCGGACGTGTTGCCCGTACCCTTCTGGACCTGTGCAAGGAACCGGATGCCATGACCCACCCGGATGGCATGCAGATCAAGATTACCCGCCAGGAAATCGGCCGTATCGTTGGCTGCTCCCGGGAAATGGTCGGCCGGGTCCTTAAAACCCTGGAAGACCAGGGCCTGGTCCGGGTGAAGGGCAAGACCATGGTGGTGTACGGTACCCGGTAAGTCGGTTCCGCATTATTCCACGATGGCCACGCTCTTGATCTGCAGGCAGACCTCCATGCCAGGGTTGAGACCGAGCTGGTGAACTGCCCGGCTGGTAATGCGCGAGAGGAAAGCCGTCTTGCCCGCGTGCAGACGAACCGTGGTCAAGCCGGGGCGTTGTTCCGCCGCCATATCGGTGACCCGTGCCGGCAGCAGGTTCTGGAAGCTCTGGTCATGGTTGGCCGCCAGCGCAATGCTCACGTCCCGGGCCAGGATCTGCAGCCTGACGGTGGTGCCGGTATCGGGCTGGCGGTCATCGCGAAACCACAGGCTGCCGCCTTCGAACTCCGCCCGGCAGAGGTGCCACTGATCATCGCGCTCGCGGATAACCGCCGGAACAATCACCGCCGCATCGTGTTCCAGGGCGAAGGGCTGGTCGGGGCGTGCCAGTGTTTCCTGCAGCCCACCCTCGGTGAGCACCCGTCCCTGGTCCATCATGACAATGTAATCCGCCAGCCTCGCCACTTCGGCGGCGGAGTGGGATACATAGACAACGGGAATGTCCAGGGTATCCCGCAGGGTTTCCAGGTAGGGCAGAATGTCCCGTTTGCTGGCCTGATCCAGTGCTGACAGAGGTTCGTCCATCAGCAACAGTCGAGGGCTCGTCAGCAGGGCGCGGGCAATGGCCACGCGCTGGCGTTCTCCGCCGGAGAGCCGGTCCGGCCTCCGCTCGAGTAAACGTCCCAGCCCCAGCCAATCTATCACCTGTTGCGGATGGATCTGGCGTGCGGCCCCAGGCGTGCGGCGGTAACCAAAATTCAGGTTGCCGCTGACCGAAAGGTGGGGGAACAGGCTGGTTTCCTGGAACACATAGGCCAGTGGGCGCTTGTGCACGGGCAGGCTGCCGGTGTCGTCCTGCCAGGTTTCACCATTTACGGACAGGCGGCCGCTGGATGCCTGCAGGCCGGCAATGCAGCGCAGCAGCGTGGTTTTGCCGCAGCCGGAATGGCCGAACAGGGCCGTAACGCCGTCGCCTGGCAGTTTCAGGTCTACATCCAGCCGGAAATGCTTGAAACCGGTTTCAAAGCGGGCAAGGATTCCGGGCTCTTTCATGATTTCAGGTTCCCGTTATTCAGGCGACCGTTGATCAGGTAGAGCGCCAGCAGCACGAGGAACGAAAAGACCAGCATGCCGCCGGCCAGCAGGTGGGCCTTGCCATATTCCAGCGTTTCCACGTGATCGTAGATAGCCACCGAAAGTACCCGGGTTTCACCGGGAATATTCCCGCCGATCATCAGTACCACTCCGAATTCACCCAGGGTATGAGCAAAGGTCAGTACCGCCGCAGTCAGGAAGCCAGGCCGGGCCAGGGGTATAACCACGGAGAAAAAACGATCCAGCGGTGAGGCCCGCAGTGTGGCAGCAACTTCCAGCATCCGCTCATTGACGGTGGAAAACACGTTCTGCAGTGGCTGCACCGTGAACGGCAGCGAATAGATGACCGACGCGACCACCAGCCCGGCAAAGGTGAAGGGTAGCGTGCCCAGCCCCAGGGTGTCGGTGAGCGCGCCCACAACGCCCTCGGGGCCCATCAGCAACAGCAGGTAAAAACCCAGTACTGTCGGGGGCAAAACCAGGGGAAGCGCCACAATCGCAGCTACAGGTTGTCTGAGCCAGTGGCTGCTGCGGGCAAGCCACCAGGCAATGGGGGTGCCGATAACCAACAGCAGAACAGTGGTGATGCCGGCGAGCTTCAGGGTCAGCCAGACGGTTTGCCATTCCGGGCTCATCGATACTCCATGGGTTACTCGGGCGCTTGCGGGATATCGTAGCCGTATTGGCGGATAATGTCCTGCGCTTCAGCGCTGCCCAGAAAATCCAGCCAGGCTCTGGCGGCATCATTTCCCCGACCCCGTTCGAGAAGGATAGCCTGCTGGGCAATAGGTTCATGGTGCGTGGTGGGTACCTTCCAGCGGGCGCCACCCTCATGGTCATCAAGCAGCTGCGCCATTGCCACGAATCCGGCTTCTGCGTTGCCGGTGGCCACGAACTGGAGGGTCTGGGCAATGGATTCTCCCCTGACCAGCCGGTTTTCCAGGGTTGTCCAATGGCCAAGGTGTTCCAGGGTTTGCCGGGCGGCCAGACCGTACGGGGCTGTTTTCGGGTTGGCAATGGCCAGGCGGCGGAAGTTGCCGGAAGCCAGGAATGCCTTGGCATCCCTGAACGCTTCCGGGTCCGGGCTCCAGAGCACCAGCCGGCCAACGGCATAGGTGAAGCGGGTGCCCGATACCCCCGAGCCGTTATGCTCCATTAATTGCGGCCGCTCCCTGTCAGCGGAAAGGAACACATCAAACGGTGCGCCATGCCGGATCTGGGCATAAAGCTTACCGGTGGAGCCGTAACTGATTCGCGTGCTGTGACCTGTTGTTTCCGTGAATTGCGTCGCAAGGCGCTCGGCAGCATGGTGGAAATTGGCGGCAATCGCCAGCCTCACATCGCCTGCCGTTGTGGTTCCGGCGGCCATCAGCAGGCTCAGTGCCAGCAATAAACGGATGCTTGCCGTCATGGAGGGGGCTCCCGTGTTTGAACAGATGGCCGGGATCATACCGTCCCTGTATGGATGGCGTCATGCATCAGCCGTCGGAATGTCGCTGTCGGGGAATGCAGTGGAGGATATGTTCCCATACCTCGCCGGCATTGGTTTCATTGACCAGCTCGTGACGGGCTCCGGGAAACAGCCGTTTGGATGCCACCTTCACGCCGGCTGCTTTCAGGTTGGCCACATGACGGCTGAAACCCTGCCCCATTTCGCCCACAGGGTCCCGGTCACCGGCGAGCAGGTGTACCGGGAGATCCTTGCGCCAGTCTGCCGGGTTGATGGCCAGCATGCCGCCGATAAAGTCTGACCAAAGCCCCACGGTACAGGAAAAGCCGCACAGAGGGTCCTTCAGGTAGCGGTCTACCTGTTGCGGGTCGCGGCTCAGCCAGTCGTGGCTGGTGCGATTGGGGGCGAAGGCCTTGTTGAACGCGCCAAAGGTCATGGTGTCGATCAGTGGGCTGCGGTGCCGCTTGCCGCGCAGTAGCCTGATGGCTCTTACCAGCGCCAGGGACACCCACAACCTCGGTCTGTCGATGCGATTGGTGGCGCAGAGGATCAGGTTGTCGATCTGGTCACCGTATTGCTGGGTGAACGCCTGGGCAATAAATGAACCCATGCTGTGCCCGAACAGTGTCAGCGGAAGCCCGGGATACTGCTTCCTGGCATGGACGACCACCTGCTGCAGGTCGTCCACCACTTTCTGCCAGCCCCGGGTGTCGGCGTAGTGGCCGATGCTGGAATCGGGGCAGTGTGGGCCGTGGCCCCGGTGCTGGATCGCCATAACTGCCACGCCCTGCCGGTTGAGCCATTGGGCCAGGGGTTCGTAACGGCCGGCATGTTCGGCCATGCCGTGGGCGATGACAATGACAGCGGTCGGCCTGTCCGGCGCCCACGACAGTAGTGGAATGCGGTGGTGATCCGGGCTGTTGATGAAGCTTTCCTGCAGGTCCATGTTGGTTGGTTCCGGGCTGGTGATTGTCGTACCCGGAGTCTAGCGGGAAAACCCGTAAAAATTGAGACAGACCCGGAAAAATCCGGTGGTTGCGCCGCTATTTTGTGTCCCTCTCCCATTCCGGCGGTTTCCACAGGTGCTTCAGGCGTGTCAGCAAGGCTCCGGGCCTGGCCATGGCCCGGAACAGGTCAAGGTATTCATGGGTCCACAATACCAGCAGATTGTTGGAATGCACCGGGCGGGTAATGCCGTATTCCGGCGGCGCCTGATTATCCTCTGCCACGAAGGTGCCGAACAACCGGTCCCAGATAATCAGGGTGCCGCCATAGTTGCGGTCGATATAGCCCGGATTGCGGCCATGGTGGACCCGGTGGTGGCTGGGGGTGTTGAACACCAGCTCCACCCAGCGGGGCAGTTTGCCGACCAGTGTCGTGTGGATAAAGAACTGATAGACCA
>CAZFPG010000191.1:0-6636 GCA_964521055.1 uncultured Marinobacter sp. | reverse complement strand
CAAAGTCTTCAAGGCAACTGGCACGGTCTCCCACCGGGCGATCCCGCCATTCCGGGAAGCCTGCCGCGGCAACTCCAAGGGCTTCGGCCGCCTGGGCCTCGCTGCTCCAGTAAACATGGCCCACGGGCTGGGTCGTGTCATAGGGGGCAGTGATTTCCCTGGGGCTTCCCTCGCGCCTTTTTCCGCCACCAATAACCGGCGCCGCCTCCCAACTGGACTCCCACCACTGGGAAAGGTGGTTCAACAGTGGATGGAGGTGGGCGGCAGCATGAAGATTCACCCCCCTGGAGTTACGGCGTTCTTCTCCGTAGATCCCGGTCGGCGCGGGAATCCGGTCATTGGGTAGTGAGTCGTACTTCAGGAGTTCATCAACCGGATTCTGCACCAGTTCTTCGATAGGCGTTGCTGCATCCACCAGACGATGGACGAACGAGGAGTTGGCTCCGTTTTCCAGCAGACGCCGGACCAGATAGGGCAAAAGATCCTTGTGGGCGCCAACCGGTGCGTAAATGCGCACGGGAATATTGTGCTCTTCAAGAATGCTGTTATACAGGGCATCGCCCATTCCATGAAGGCGCTGGAACTCAATACGGCGCCCCTTGCTTTTCGCCATGGCCAGCACAGACGCAACCGTGTGGGCGTTGTGACTGGCAAGCTGGGGGTACAGTGCGCCTTCCGTGTAGTCGCTGAGCAGGAATCTCAGGCAGGCCAGATAGGATGTGTCCGTGGCTTCCTTGCGGGTAAACACCGGATAACTTTCCAGCCCCAGCTGCTGGCAGATCTTGATCTCAGTATCCCAGTAGGCACCCTTGACCAGGCGGATGGGTATCTCGTCCCCCTGCTCCTTTGCCAGCTTGCTTAGCCAGCACAGAACCGGCAATGCCCGCTTGGAGTAGGCCTGAATAACCAGTCCGAAGCCGCCCCACCCTCTGACGGCCGGAGAGGTGAACACTTTCTCAAACAACTTCAGGGAAATCTCGAGCCGATCCATCTCCTCCGCATCAATGGTGATCGACACCTTTTTCTCACGGGCGAATCCAAGCAGGTCCGTCAGGGTGTTGCCGAGTTCCCGCAGAACCCGTTCTTCCTGGGATACCTCGTACCGGGGGTGCAGCGCGGAGAGCTTGATAGAGATGGAAGGTGCCGGGGAATCGCTCCCGGAATAGGCGTCGTTTCCAACGGACTCGATGGCATCCATATAGTCCTTCAGATAGCGGGATGCATCGTTGCTGGTCATGGCCGCTTCGCCAAGCATATCGAAGGAATAGGTGTAGCCCAAGTCCCGGTATTCCCGGGCGTTCTTCAGGGCCTCACCGATGTCACGGCCGAGCACAAACTGCTTGCCCATGATGGCCATGGCCTGGTACATGGCACTGCGAATGACCGGTTCACCGCTGCGCTTGACCAGACGGCGCCAGATGCTTGAAGGCGAGCCGTCCAGGCGCTTGTCCAGCTTGACCACGCGCCCGGTCAGTAGCAACCCCCAGGTGGAGGCGTTGACGAGCGTGGATTCGCTGCGACCAACATGCTTTTTCCAGTCAGCGTCGGAAAGCTTGTCCTCAATGAGGGCGTCGGCGGTGTACTTGTCGGGAATCCGCATCAACGCTTCCGCCAGGCACATCAACAGGATGCCTTCCTGTGTGTCCAGGCTGTACTCCTGAAGGAGCGCGTCAATCATGTGGACTGAATCATCCTGCATCCTGACCTTTCTGATCAGGCTGGTGGCCGTCTCCGTAACGGCACGGTGCTCTGCGGCATCACTCTGGGCCAGGGGGATAAGCTCATTCAGGTAGCGTGCTTCATCAACGGCGTAGTTGGCGATAATTCCCTGCCAGAAGAAGGATCTTGGCTGTTCCTGGAATGCAGGCTCTAATACCTTGCTTGCATTGAACATGTGAGCGCCTCGTTGATGGCACCGGCCGTCAGCCGAATACCCGGTTTTTTTGTTCTGTTGGGATCAGGCAAAACGCACACATTTTCCCAGCGCCCTGACGATGACCAGCTACCCCCTTAAGTTAGTATTACTACGGATCACAAACTTACAAAATCCTACGTTTTTTTTGTAAATTCATCCGGAAATGGAGGTTTTTTAGCAAATCAGGTGACTTTGCCACCGGTTCGCAGTCTGGAAGGCGTGGTGCCCTTGTGTTTTCTGAGGGCATTGGTGAGGGCACTCTGAGAGGAAAATCCCGTCCGGTAGCTGACTTCCGATACCGACAGGGGGGTCATCGTCAGTAACTGTACGGCCTGATCGAGACGGGTCTGCAGCAGGAACTGATGTGGTGTAACACCGACGACCTCGCGGAACATTTCATGAAACCGGCTGACACTGAGGCAGGCCACGCCGGCAAGATCGTTTACGGTGATCTTGCGCTGGATGTTTTCCATGATGTAACGGCGGATGGTGTCCGGGCTGATGGCATGACGATTCTGACGCACTTCACGGCCGTCATTCAGACGTTCCGCCATACAATGCAGGATGCTGGCACCCATGTGGTGCTTCATGCCCTCGTTATCCGGCGAACGGTCAAACTCTCCCGCCACGAACTGCACCAGTCCCTGCAGTTTGCTGTCCAGCATCAGTGTCCGTGGTTTTTCGAACAACGGGGCCAGGGTTTCATATTCGCCATGGGCAGGAGTATTGAGTGCCGGCATGTAGGGATCAAGATTGATCACCAGAACATGGTTCTGAAGGTCACCACAGTAATCGTGCCGGGCTTCGGTTGGAACCAGGCACGCGTGCCAGGTATCCAGGTGTGAGCCGCTTCCATCCACGCTCAGGTCAGCCTCTCCGCGAACCCCCACAACAATCTGGTGATGTTCGTGGCGGTGGTGATGGGAAGCCGTTGGAAGCTTGAGCAAACGTGCGTTCAACATACCCGCGACCCGGAGAATGGTTGGGAATATTACTCAATTAAAGCAGAACATCGCACAACATGCACGATCAACGCTGATCGGCCAATTGGCGGATGAGGCTGGTAACGTCATGGCTGACCGCCTCCAGCGGCTGTGCCGCGTCAACAACATGATATCTCCCCGGATCCGCCGCAGCGCGATTGAGATAGGTCTGGCGTATTCGTTCAAAGAAGGCCACCGCTTCCTGTTCAAAGCGGTCCAGCTCGCCCCTGTGGCGGGCGCGGGTCATGCCGGTTTCCACCGGCGCATCGAGCAGTACAACATGATCCGGCCGAAACGTGCCCTGCACCAGGTTTTCCAGCTGGGCAATGCTCTCAGCTGGCACACCGCGGCCTCCTCCCTGGTAGGCGAAGGTAGCGTCGGTAAAGCGGTCACACAGCACCCAGTGCCCCGCTTCCAGCTCCGGAAGTATACGGGTGTGCAGGTGCTGCGCTCGGGCAGCGAACATCAACAGCAGCTCGGTCATGTCGTTGACCGGCTCGTTCCGGGGTGCCAGCAATAGCTCGCGAATGGATTCCGCCATGGGCGTGCCGCCGGGTTCCCGGGTCACAATATAATCAATGCCCAGTGCCTTCAGGGTATCGGCCGCATTCTCCAGCTGGGTGGACTTGCCAACTCCCTCAGTGCCCTCAAAGGTAACAAAGCGCCCGCGACCGGTCATTGCTCGTTTTCCTCAGGCTCAGGGTCAGGAACAGGTACGGGCGCCGGCGATGAACGGTAGTCAGAGCGACGATTAAGCTGGAATTCCCGCACAGCCTTCTGATGTTCCTGCAAAGTCCGGGAAAACTTGTGGGTGCCGTCACCGCGCGCCACAAAGTACAGGGCGTCACCGTCTGCCGGGTTCAGGGCTGCGTGAATGGCCTCCTTTCCCGGCAATGCTATGGGTGTCGGTGGCAACCCATCAATCCGGTAGGTGTTGTAGTCAGTGCGGGTCTGCAGGTCACTGCGGGTGATTCGGCCCTGGTATTGGTCGCCCATGCCGTAGATCACTGTAGGATCGGTTTGCAGCCTCATGCCCTTCTCCAGACGGCGGACAAAAACACCCGCCACCTCTTCCCTTTCATGGACGGCGCCTGTTTCCCGCTCTACGATAGAGGCCATAATTAGCGCCTCATACGGCGAATCATAGGGCAGGTTTTCGGCCCTGGATTCCCACTCTGCGGCCAACACCTCTTCCATTCTTTCAAAGGCACGGCGTAGCAGGTCCAGATCCGTATCACTGCTGGCAAACAGATAGGTATCGGGGAAGAAACGCCCCTCTGGGTGCTCGCCTTCAGCACCCACCGCTTCCATGATCTGGTCGTCCGTCCACTCAGTGGTTACCTTTTCAAGGCGTTCACTGGCCGCCAGTGCCCGGCGCATATCCCCGAACGTCCAGCCTTCGATAAACTGGATCTGCCAGTGCTTTGTGGCGCCGGCCACCATCATGGCAATCATGTCCAGGGTGCTCATTCCGGCTGTGAATTCGTATTCCCCTGCCCGCAGGCGGGTCTGTTCGGGAAAGAGCCTGCCATGGACCTTCAACCAGAGGCTGTCCCCGGCAAGGCCTTCCTGCTCCAGCTTGCGCGCCACCTGCCCATAGCCACTTCCGGAGGGAACATCGAACAGGACCGGTTCGTTCAGCGCTACTGGCTGCTCAAGGGTCTGAAGCCCCTGCCATACCCATAGACCGGTGCCGGCAATGGCCAGAACCACAAGACAAAACAGACTGATTAATAACTTCTTGAACAAGCTTTTTATTCCAAAGTTTTCAGAGGGTCGCAGATTGTCTCAAGCCCGTCTTCCACTGGCAAATCAACACCACCTATTTTGCGAACAGGCACCACACCCACAACACTGTTGACCAGGAAAAGTCCCCGAAAACCGGACGACCAGAGCATGGACGGTGGAATGCTGTCCTCTCGTACCACATATCCGGCTTCGTACAGGCAATCAATGACATACTTTCGCATCACCCCGGCCACCGCGAGGCTTCCAGCTGGCGGGGTGATCCATTCATCAGCATGCCTGACAAACAGGTTTGTCCGTGTACCCTCGACCAGGTTCCCTGCAATGTCCTTCATGATGAGCTCGAACTCCCTTCCTGTGAACTCACGGCTTGCCATGACCTGCTCCAGGCGATTGAGCGTCTTTATACCAGCCAGCTGAGGGTTCACGGTCAGGGGGAACTGTGACATATCTGCCACAACCCCCCCGGGGGCAGGAAGTGGCGGCATGGGGGAGGCAGACACAATCAGATTGGGCTGGCACTCGCCAGGTAATCGATAACCCCGCCCTCCGGTACCACGAGTGAGAATCAGCTTGAGCACCCAGTCGGTGCCCCTGAACCCCGCTTCGTGATCGAGTGCTGCCGGTTCGATCACTGCCTCCAGGTCAGGCCGGCTTACAGGAATGTCCAGCCGCGCCGCATCCCTAACCATGCGGTCCAGGTGAAGCTCGCGCAGGACGGCTCGCCGCCCGCGCATGCGGATGGTTTCGAACAGGCCATCACCATAGGCCAGTCCACGGTCACCAGCGGGAACACCACTGCTGTCAGCCCGGATAATGTTCAGCACGGCCCCGCTCAGCCCTCGTAGCGCTGGAAAATCAGGGTGCCGTTGGTACCACCGAATCCGAAGGAATTCGACAGGGCGATGCGAATGTCGGCCTTGCGGCTCTTGCCCGCCACAAAGTCCAGGTCACAGCCCTCATCGGGATCATCCAGGTTGATGGTGGGAGGCAAGACACCATCGCGAATCGCCAGCACGGAAAAAATGGCCTCAACCGCACCGGCAGCACCGAGCAGGTGCCCGGTCATGGATTTGGTACTGCTGACCGACAGCTTGTAGGCGTGCTCGGCAAACACCGACTTTACGGCCGCAACCTCTGCAACGTCGCCTACCTGGGTGGAGGTACCATGGGCGTTGATGTAATCAACTGCGCTGGCATCAAGCCCGGCATCACGCATCGCATTCTTCATGGAACGGGCAGCACCCTCTCCGTTTTCCGGCGGAGAGGTAATATGGAAGGCATCGTCACTCATGCCAAAACCGATGATCTCCCCGAGAATGGTCGCTCCGCGACGTTTGGCATGCTCAAGATCCTCAACCACCACGACCCCGGCACCGTCACTGAGAACGAAACCATCCCTGCCCCTGTCCCAGGGCCGGCTCGCCTTCGTGGGTTCATCATTGCGGGTGGACAATGCCCTTGCGGCGGAAAACGCGGCGATTGAACTGCGGGTGGTGGCCATTTCCGAGCCACCGGCCAGCATCACATCCGCGTCTCCGTATGCGATCGTGCGGGCGGCATAGCCAATGTTATGGGTGCCAGTCGTACAGGCCGTTACGATGGCGATGTTCGGGCCCTGGTAACCGAAGCGAATGGCAACGTTGCCGGAAATCATGTTGATCACAGACGCTGGCACGAAGAAGGGGGAGACCTTTCTCGGCCCCGACTTCTCCATATTGATAATGTTTTTCTCGATATACTCCAGGCCACCGATGCCCGAGCCGATGGCAACGCCAACCCGCTCCCGGTCCAGCTCGGTGTACTGTTCCAGTCCGCTGGCATCCACGGCCTGCTGGGCTGCGATCAGACCGTAGTGAATGAAGGCGTCCAGCTTTCTTGCATCCTTGGCGGACAGATACGGCTCCATGTCCAGATTTTTTATGCCACCGCCAATACGTGTGTTGTATCCCGTGGTATCAAACCGATCAATCCCGGTTATGCCACTGCGCC
>CAZFPG010000190.1:0-6670 GCA_964521055.1 uncultured Marinobacter sp. | reverse complement strand
AGTTCAGGCGCATGGACCGGTTGTCCAGATTGGCTGTGCCCACGGCAGCGTAACGATGATCCACCAGGACCATCTTCTGGTGCATGAAGCCGGGCTGATAGCGATAGATGCCAATACCGGCCCGGCTGGCCTGCTCCAGGTACGAATAGGCGGCAAGCCTTATCAGCCGGCTGTCGGATTTTTCCGGAATGATGATGCGAACATCCACACCCCGGAGCGATGCCAGTTGCAGGGCATTCATGATCTGGAAATCGGGCACGAAATAGGGCGAGGCAATCCAGAGACGCTCTTTCGCGTTATTGATGCAGTTAAGAAAAAACAGGGTGCAGGTTTCGTAGAGGTCTGCCGGCCCGGTTGGCAGGATCAGTACCTCCTGATTGCCGCGCTCCGGCATGGAGGGTGTCCAGTTGAGGGAGGGAAAATCCTCGCTGGCCCAGTTCCAGTCTTCCAGCCAGGCCAGTTGCAGGCCAGTGACCGCCGGCCCGGTAATGCGGCAGTGGCTGTCGCGCCAGGGCTCCTCGTCCATGGCGGTGCCCAGGTATTCATCACCCAGGTTAATGCCCCCGACAAAGCCCACTTCCCCGTCACAGACCAGCAGTTTACGGTGGTTGCGAAAATTCACCTGCAAGCGCATGCGGCGAAGGTTGCCATTCCCGAAGGAGGCAACATTTGCGCCGGCCGCGGCCAGCTCCTTGAGGTACTTGCGAGGTAGCCAGACACTGCCGATGTCATCGTACAGAAACCACACTTCCACGCCCTGGGCGAGTTTGCGTTTCAGTATCGACTTGATGCGTTGGCCGACCTTGTCGGAGCGGACGATATAGAATTCCAGGAGGATGTAACGGCGGGCATTTTCCATGGCATCAAACAACGCTTCGAAGGTAGCTTCACCGTCCTTGAGCAGGTCACACTGGTTGCCCTTGGTGAAAGGCTGCCGGCCCAGCTTGCAGAGAACCTGCAGCTCGTCATGGAAATGCTCATGCTCCCGCTGGTTGATTGACTCGGTCTGTTGTTCGAAGCGGTTCAGCAGCCCTGTCAGCGCCGCATCACCGGTCCGCCGTGCCCTGATATAGCCCCCGAAGCGGTTGCGCCCGAACATCAGGAACATGGGCACGGCGATATAGGGCAGGCCGATCAGCGCCAGAATCCAGGCAAGCGCACCCTGGGCGGTACGATAGGTCAGCAGTATCCGGTAGACGCAGACTGCCGCCGCCAGATAGAGCAGCCCGATACCCGCGGCGAGCAGGGAGACGTCGGGCAGGGTCATCCTGATGTCTCCACGGACTCGCCGGATTGGTGCCGGGCCCGATACTGGGCCGGCGCCATACCGGTCCAGCGCTTGAACGCCCGGCTGAAGGCACTGAGCTCGGAAAAACCCAGCAGGAAGGCGATTTCGCCAAGCGCGTAATGGTCTGCTGCTACGTAGCGCAGGGCCTTGTCCTTGCGTACCTCTTCCACCAGTTCGTGGAACCCCAGCCCCTCCTTCTTCAGGCGCCGGTACAGGGTCTGGCGGCTCATGTGGCATTGCTTCGCCAGGGTGTCTGCATCAATGCGTTCGGTGGCCATCTGGCGGGATATCAGCCGCCGGATCTTGCGGCCAAAGGTGCGCCGGCTCTGGAGGCGGGCCAGCAGCGAGTTGACCTGCTTGAGCATTGCCGAATACACATAGGGATTGCGATGGGGAATGGGGTGGCCCAGGTGCCGGCTGTTGAAAGCAAGGCGGGTGGTGCCGGAACCGAAATACACCCGGCCTCCCAGCAGGCGCTGGTACTCCTTCCCGTAGGAAGGCTCCGGATGCGCGATCTCGGCCCACTCGGCAACGATGGAGGCATGAATAAAGTGTCGGGTACGGCACAGGGCCGCCGCCAGTGTCCGGTCCATGTCCTGGCGGCAGTAATGCGCGGGGGAATCCGCTTGCCAGGTAAGGATGGCCTGGTCCCCTGACTGCTCGAAACTCAGAATGACCGATTCGTTGATCAGGCGGTGCAGGCGAACATACTGGGTAACGGCCTCGCCCAGGGTGTCGCAATTGAAGAATACATGGCCGACCAGCCCCATACGGTCAGGATCAATTACCTGGCCGGCATGAAGCCCTACAGCCGGGTCTCCGGTCACCTTTTCGGCGTATTCCCACAGGCGGTAGTGGTTGTCGGCGGGAATGCGAAGATCCGGGTCGTTCAGCTCAACAAGGCGGAATCCGGTGATTTTCTCCACAGTGGGAAGATCCAGTACCCCTTGCCGATCCAGATAGTGAATCAGTGCCAGCGTGCTTGAAGCGGCAACCAGTGGCGATGTGGTGGCGTCTGCCTGGGGAGCGTTCACGGTCACCTTTGTTCAATGGTTAACAGGAATTCATTGAGGCTGATACAAAATGTCAAGCCTGTGGGACAGCCTGTCAATGGTTTATTACTGTAACAACGATAGCATCAAGTTACTGAGGATTCTTATCCGCGCATAGTGAAACAGGAGGTGTTTTCATGGAGCTGGAAATTTTCGTACCCCATAACGAGCTGGAGCGGTCCAACATTGCCGCGCTGGCTGAATACCTGAACAGCATGTACTACTGCTGAGCGCCCGGGTTGCTGCCGGGCGAAAAGCGCCAGAGTTAATGACCTGATGCCGGGGGGAACCCCGGCTTTTTTGTGTCTGCAAGACCTACCCTGTTCGCCCCCCGGGGCCCGCTTCCCCTTGTGCCTGTATCCACCGATGGTAATGTAGTCGGTTTACCGGCGTCACAGGAGATTCTGTCCATGAGTGTTGAACTCAACCACCGCATTACCGGCGATGGCTCGCCACTGATACTGCTGCACGGCCTGTTTGGCTCGCTGGAAAACCTGGGTGGTATCAGCCGCCGGTTGCAGGAACAGTGGCAGATTCACGCTCTGGACCAGCGCAATCACGGCAGTTCCCCCCATACGGAGACCATGGATTACCCTTCCATGGCGGACGATGTGCTGGCCTACATGGATGCGAAGGGGCTGGACAAGGCTGCCATTATGGGCCATTCCATGGGCGGGAAGACGGCGATGCAGGTTGCCTTGCAGGCTCCGGACCGGGTTGACCGGGTGATCGTGGCGGATATCGCGCCGGCGACCTATCGCCCTCGCCACGACGCTGTTCTGGAGGGGCTGACTGCCATAGACCCGGGCTCCGTCCGTTCGCGGCAGGATGCCGACAGGGTACTGGCTGATTACGTGGAGGAGCCAGGTGTGAGGCAGTTCCTGTTGAAAAATCTGGTGCGGGTGGCGGACGACGAGCGTAACGACTACCCCGGGACCTATCGCTGGCGGCTGAATCTCCCGGTCATCGAACAGTGTTACCTGAAGCTTGCCCAGGCGCCCGAAGGTGATGCCCCGTACGAAGGGCCGGTACTGTTCATCAAGGGTGCTGACTCCGCCTATATCCAGGAGAAACATCGTGACGATATCCGACGGCGTTTTCCCAATGCGGACCTGCGTATCATTACCGGCACGGGGCACTGGCTGCATGCGGAAAAGCCCGACAGTTTTGCCGCCCTGTGCCGCCGGTTTCTCACGGATTAGCGTCATCTGCCGGCGGGTACCGCAGTTGGCGTCAACACTCGTCAGTTCAGCCCGCGGCGGGTGTCTGATAAGGTGACAAAATTATTGTATCTCACAGTAACAGGCATCATCTATGAAGTGGCTTCTGGGAGCTTTGCTGATCGGTTTTCTGGTGTTGGGCAGTTTTCTGCTGTCGCCTTCGCCCATAAACAGCCAGGCCTGGAAAGCTCCGTCGCCACAGCCGCTGACCGGTGAACTGGCCCCGAACGAGCGCCTGCGGCTGGCAGACCTTCTGGCAAGGGGGCAGGTCTACGGCCCGGAAGACACCACCGTGGATGAAGACGGTGTGCTCTACACCGGCACCCAGGACGGCTGGATTGTCCGGGTCTGGCCTGACGGCCGGGTTGAGAAGTGGCTGGAGACCGGGGGCAGGCCCCTGGGGATGGTGTTTGACCACCATGACAACCTTATTGTCGCGGATTCGTGGAAGGGGCTGCTCTCCATAGCCCCGGACAAGTCCGTCACCCTGCTTACACGGGAGGCGGAAGGCCTGCCCTTCCGTTTTACGGATGATGTGGATATTGCTCCGGATGGCCGGATTTATTTCACCGATGCCAGCTCCCGCTTCCGCCAGCCGGATTACGTGCTGGACCTGCTGGAAATGCGGCCTCACGGGCGCCTTCTGCGTTATGATCCCGATACCCGAAGAACCGAGGTGTTGCTGAGCAACCTGCATTTTGCCAACGGCGTGGCGGTATCACCGGACGGCGAGTACCTGCTGGTCAACGAAACCTGGAAGTACCGCATCCTCAAGTACTGGATAGGTGGCCGCAGCCCTGGCCAGGCCGAGGTGTTTGCCGACAACCTGCCGGGGTTTCCCGACAACCTGGCCGTCGACGGTGAAGGCCGCTACTGGGTAGCATTCCCAACCCTGAGAAATCCCCAGGTTGATGCCCTGCACCGGCAGCCCTGGCTCAAGGATCTTCTGGCCAAGCTGCCGGACTATTTCCTGCCGGAGCCCCAGGAGTACGGGCTGGTTGTGGCCATGGACGAACAGGGCGAGGTAATAACCAGCCTTCATGATACCCGCGGTACCCATCTGCAGGAGATAACCTCGGTTAACCCTCACGATGGCTACCTCTACTTTGGTTCACTTCACAACGACCGTATCGGCCGGTTAGCGTTATCGGCCATTCCTGGCCTGGGAGACAACAACGATGAGTGACGGTACTCCGCTGAACTGGGACCTTCCCCAGCCGTTCACCATGACCATTGAGGTGCGTGACGAGGATACCGACCGGCTGGGCCACGCCAACAACGTGGTTTATGTGCGTTGGCTGGAGGAAATCAGCTGGCAGCACATCGACAGCCTGGGAATGACCTGGGAGTTGCATGAAAAAACCGGTAAGGCCATGGCCATTACCCGAACGGAAATCGATTACCTGGCCGCCGCCAATGCCGGTGATCGCTTGGTGCTGGGCACCTGGCTGACCGGTTTTGACGGGCGGTTCCGCTCGGCGCGCCAGTTCCAGCTGGTGCGTGAGTCCGATGGCAAGACCCTGGTGCGGGCGGTGTCCACCCATGCCTGTGTCAATATGAAGAGCCAGAGGCCAACGCGTATGCCCCCAGAGTTTGCCGACATCCTCGGCGGCGCCATGGTGCCGGGAGGTCGCGGCTTTGATACCACAGGCTGAAGTTTCTGCTAGTCTGAACAAATGATTCTGTCCTGTCCCTGAAGCTGTCTGGAGAACATCATGGAAAACACCGTTGATCCCAATGCTGGCAACGCCATGCGCCACGTGGTCTATGACCGGTTTGGCGATGCGAACGTACTCCGGATTGAAACCTCCGCGATCCCTGAGCCAGGTGCCGAGGAGGTGCTGTTCAGGGTAGCCGGTGCCGGCTTGAATCCCATTGACTGGAAAACCCGCAAAGGGTTGGGCTTCGTGGCGAAGCAGATCGGGGACCATCTGCCGTGGACCCCCGGGTTTGACGCCGCCGGTGAAGTGATTGCCGTGGGTAGCGACGTAACCACCCTGGTGCCGGGTGACCGGGTCATGGGGATGGTAGGTTTCCCGGCCAGTGGTGGAGGCTATTCAGAGTACGTTGTTGCCCGTGCCGATGAACTGGCAATCGTGCCGGAAGAGCTGGACCTGGTCACCGCTGGCGCCTTGCCCCTGGCCGCGCTGACTGCCTGGCAGGCACTGTTTGAAGTGGCGGAGCTGGAGGCAGGCCAGAAGGTACTGATTCATGCCGGCGCTGGCGGCGTGGGCCATTTCGCAGTCCAGTTTGCGCTGGAGCGGGGGGCTCATGTGATTGCCACGGCTTCTGCAGGCAATCGTGATTTTCTGGCCGCCTTCGGTGTCCATGAAGTGATTGATTACCATACCACCGATGTGGTGGACGAATGCTACGGCCTGGACGTGGTGCTGGACCTGGTGGGCGGCGAGGCTGGCAAGCGCTCCCTGCACACCCTCAGTGAACATGGGGTGCTGGTGACCATTCCCACCGTTACGGCAGACGAAATCATCACCGCAGCGGAAGCCCTGGGGCTAAGGGCCCACGGCATGACCGTACGCCCCGATGTGTTCCATCTTGATGAGATTGCCGAACTGATCGAGGACGGCGACGTGCGGGTACATATCGACAGGACCTTCCCCCTGGACCAGGTGGCGGATGCCCACCGCCTGCTGGAGGGCGGTCACGTCAGGGGCAAGCTGGTGCTTGACTGCAGTACCCGCTGATTCCTTCAGCCCGGAGCGGGCTCGGGAGTTTCTCCGGTATCCCGCTCCTTGCGCTCTTTCCGCGCCTGGGGTGGCACAAGGCTGACCAGGGTCCAGTCCTTTTCAGGTTTGATGTTATCCATGCTTTTGACGGGCGTGATGTGCTCGCGGTTGTCCAGCACAAACAGCACGATGGCCTGGCGGTCGTATTTCTCCAGAAAGTCGTCAAATGTGAACTCGTCGCTGAGCTGCGTGGTTTTCACCGAATAGCCCTGGCTGGCGAGGCTGGCCAGCTTGGCATAGCTCACCCCTCCGAACAGCCCCCGGGTCAGCTGGATTTTTTCCGCGGTCTGGTGCCGGGCCTTCTGGTCCTGATCCCCTTCGGCGAGCGTCAGTACGGATCCCTTACCGAACCAGTCCAGAAAG
>CAZFPG010000189.1:0-6748 GCA_964521055.1 uncultured Marinobacter sp. | reverse complement strand
ATAATTGAGCTGCTCGGCCCGGTGATGTGGGCCGAGCGGGGATTAAAATCAGGCGGTATGATAAGAAAATCCGCGGAGGAATGCATCGTAGATGTTTAAGGCTATAACGATATATTCCGGCATTCCTTCAGACAGACGCTCGTTAATGGTAGATTTATCACACATTTACACCCCAGGTGATGCTTTCAATGACGGATATTTCACAGCTACAAGCGGAGCTAGAGGGCCAAAGCCCAAGGGCTATCCTCAAGGCCGCACTGGCGAAGTACGACAACATCGCCATTTCCTTCAGCGGCTCGGAAGACGTGGCCCTGATCGAGCTTGCCCACAAACTGACCGATAACCTGCAGGTTTTCACCCTGGATACGGCGCGCCTGCACCCGGAAACCTACGAGTTCATGGAGCGGGTTCGCAAGCACTACGGAATCGATATTGAGGTGATGTTTCCGGACGCCGCCGAAGTGCAGGACCTGGTCAACCGCAAGGGCATGTTCAGTTTTTACGAGGATGGCCATTCCGAATGCTGCGGCATCCGCAAGGTTAATCCGCTGCGCCGGAAACTGGCCACCGTGGACGCCTGGATTACCGGCCAGCGCAAGGACCAGAGCCCGGGTACCCGGAATGACGTACCTGTGGTGCAGATTGACGACGCCTTCTCCACCGACGAAAAACAGCTGGTGAAGTTCAACCCGCTGGCGAACTGGAGCTCAAAGGACGTCTGGGACTACATCCGCATGACGGAAGCGCCCTACAACAAGCTGCATGAAAGAGGATTTGTCAGTATTGGCTGCGAGCCCTGCACCCGCCCCATCCTGCCCGGGCAGCACGAACGGGAAGGCCGCTGGTGGTGGGAAGAAGCCACACAGAAGGAGTGTGGCCTTCACGCCGGTAACCTGATCGCCAGGGAATAGACCGGCCCGCCTCAGTAAGTGGGCAGCTCGATATCGTTGAACAGGGTCTCGATCTCTGCCCTGCTGCCCTGGTGGGCGACCGCCTCGTCCACCCGCTCACGGGTGAGATGAGGCGCAAACCGCTGGATAAAGTCGTACATGTAGCCTCGCAGGAAGGTCCCCTTGCGGAAGCCGATGCGGGTCACGCTGGGGCGGAACAGCTTGCCGGCGTCCAGCGCCACCAGGTCGGTGTCATTCTTCTCGTCGAACGCCATACTGGCAATAATGCCAACCCCCAGCCCCAGGCGTACGTAGGTCTTGATGACGTCCGCATCGGCAGCCGTGAATACCACTTTCGGTGTCAGCCCGTGTGCCTGGAAAGCCTCGTCAAGTTTTGAGCGGCCGGTGAAGCCGAAGACATAGGTCACCAGGGGGAACTGTGCCAGCTCCGGCAGGGTCAGTTCCGGCTTCGTGGCCAGCGGGTGATTCCTGGGCACGATGATGCTGCGGTTCCAGCGGTAGCAGGGCATCATGATCAGATCGTTGAACAGCTCCATGGCCTCGGTGGCAATTGCAAAATCCACAGCGCCGTTGGCCGCCATTTCCGAAATCTGCATGGGCGTACCCTGGTGCATGTGCAGGGAGACATCGGGATAGGATTCGATAAAACCACGGATGATGGGAGGCAGGGCATAACGGGCCTGGGTATGGGTGGTGGCTATGCTCAGATCACCCTTGCGCTGGTTACTGAATTCCTGCGCAATCTTCTTGATGCCCTCCACCCGGCGAAGTATTTCGCCCGCTTCCCGGATAATGATTTCACCACCCGGCGTTATGCGGGTCAGGTGCTTGCCGCTGCGGGCGAATACTTCCAGGCCCAGCTCATCTTCCAGAAGACGGATCTGCTTGGATATTCCCGGCTGTGATGTAAACAGGCTCTGGGCAGTGGCGGATACGTTGAGATCATGGTGCGCAACTTCCCAGATATAGCGCAACTGTTGTAATTTCATCTACCCTGTCGCTCCCCAATTCACATAAAAAAGTGATTTTTCATTCTTATTGAGTATACAGAATCCTTTCCACCAAAGTTTAGACCAAAAAACAGAGAACGCAGCATGATGACGGGATCATTTGTCTTTGCGGCCCTTGACTTAACTGTGACAAAGCACACAATCCGTTATCGAGTGTCCCGTCCGGTTAACCAGACGGGACACTACCCATTCACCGGCGTTCAGGGAAATGATGCTGCTGACCACCAAGTTCCTCCGACCAACCGCCGACCCCCGCTCGGTAAAGCGTGAGCGCCTGCGCGCCCTGCTTCAGCCGGACGATACCAAGCGGTTGAACCTGGTGGTGGCACCGGCGGGATTCGGCAAAACCACGCTGGTGAGTCAATGGTGTTCCCGCTCCCCGACCACCATCGCCTGGCTGTCCCTTGACGAACATGACGATGACCCACGCCGGTTCTGGCAGTACGTGGTAGGCGCCTTTGAGCACAACGGCCTGGCGGGCCTTGAAGAGTGCCGGCAACAGCTCAGCCATTGCAGCCTGCAGGAGCTGGAGGGCCCAATCACCGGGCTTATCAACGTGCTTGCGGCGGATGGCGCCCCCTGGTCGCTTATCCTCGATGACTACCACTTCATCCATGACCCGCAACTGCAGCGCCAGGTGTCCTATTTCATCGACTATCTGCCCCCCGGCATACTGGTCACCCTGGCCTCCCGCACCGAACCGGCCCTGCCACTGTCGCGCTGGCGGGTTCGCCGCTGGGTAGAGGATATCCATCCCGGGCTGCTGGCGTTTTCCGAGGAAGAGTGCCGACAGTTTTTCCACGACACCATGGGCCTTGAGCTGTCTGAACAGGAAGTTCGCCAGATCTGCCGTAAAACCGAGGGCTGGGTGGCGGCCATGCAGCTGTCTGCCCTGTCCGGCGGCAATATCCAGGATCAGGATAACGGTGCCGCTGGCCCCCAGCGCATCAACCTGGATGAACGCAGGATCAGTGATTATGTGCTGACGGAAGTACTGGAACAGCAACCAGCCCCCGTTCGTGATTTCCTGCTGGACACGGCCTGTTGTCCCCGGCTGTGCGCATCCCTGTGCGATGCCGTGCGGGATACCACCAACAGCCAGGTAATGCTTGAACAGCTGCTGCGTGAAAACCTGTTCCTGATTCCCCTGGACACACGCAACGAATGGTTCCGCTATCACGATCTGTTTCGGGATGCCCTGTTGCAAAGGGCCAGACAGTTCAAGCCTGAGGAAACCGAAAAACACTGGCAGCGGGCCGTCAACTGGTTGCTGATCCATGGCCACGTGCAGGAAGGCATTTCCCAGATTGTCCAGCATCAGGACTGGCCCTGGCTCGCCCGCGTGCTGGCGGAGCATGGCAACAATCTTATCCACGGTGGTTTTCACCTGCCGGTTCTCAGCTGGCTGGATTCCCTGCCCACTGATATCCTGCAGGACAGCCCCCAGCTTCTCATGCTGCGGGTGTGGGCGCTTTTCTTTGCCAACCGTGTAGATGTGCTGGATCCCCTGCTCGGGGACCTGGAAGACATGCTGGACAAACAGGTGGCAGACTCCCACCCGGATGCAGAGGGTGCCCTGGGCCTTCAGAGTGAGATTTCATTGATCCGCTCGTACCTGGCGCGCTCGAAAAGTGATGATAAAAGTGCCAGCGACCTTACCCGGCAGGTACTTCGGGATATCGACCACACCCGCATTCCACTGAAATCGGTCACCTATTACGGCCTCGGGCTGGACTACTACGGCAAAGCTGACCTGGCCGCCGCGGAAGATGCCCTGAAGTCCGCCGTGCGTTATGGCGAACTGGAACGCAAACCCAGTACCGTGCTGTCCAGTGGCGGTCTCCTTGCCTGGATCCAGTACAATCGCGGGGATATCGACGAAGCCCTGGATACCTGCACCCGTGTAAGGCAGTGGGTGGACCAGCACCATAGCGATCCGCGCCAGCCGATGCTGATTTCCTGCTGGCAGAACAGCGCGCTGATCGAGATATACCGGGAACGCAACGAGCCCCAACTGGCTGCCTCTTACCTGGCCCCGTTGCTGGACCATGTGAACAGCGGCACCGAACCCGGCCAGCACGTGATTATCCAGTATGTCCGCGGCCACCTGGCATTCAGTGAGGGCCGCTTTCAGGAAGCGATGGAAGCGCTGGAAGACGCCGCCAATGTGGCACGGCGCCGGCGTGAGCATATTCTGTTCGAGCCGCCCGCCTGCTCAGCCATGCTGGCCCGCTGTTACCTGGCCACCGGGCACCTGGACCTGGCCCGGGAATGGATGCAACAGGTCACCAACGACCGCTTTACCAACCCGCTCAACCGGGAACAGAACCAGATCAGCGTTGCCCGGGTACAGGTTGCCCTCGGTGAGCCGGAAGCCGCCGTGGCCACCCTCGTACCACTGAGACTGAGCGCGGAGAAAGACCTGCATTATCGCCACCTGGTGGAAATCCAGCTGGTATACAGTGATGCCCTCCATGCCGAAGGCAAGATCCGGGAAGCGGAACAGATGCTGGGCCAGGCCATTCAACGGGCAGCGGATGCCGGTTTTATGCGTCTTCTGGCGGAAGAAAGCCCCACCATCCGCAAATTGTGCCTGGAACTGCCGCTACTGAAAGCGCCGGGCCGCTGGAACATCCGTGTGCTGGGCATGCTGCGGGATCAGGCGGACATCGAGGCGGGCGAAGCTGCCCACCCGAAACAAAGTGTGTCACTGGCGGATTCCGGCAATGAAGAGCTGGCGGAGCCTCTCAGCCAGCGGGAACTGGAAGTGCTGGAACTGATCAACCAGGGGCTGGCCAACAAGGATATTGCCAACACCATGGGGGTGGCCCCCACCACCGTGAAAGCCCACATCCGCAACCTCTATGGCAAGCTGGCGGTGGGCTCTCGCACCGAGGCACTGGCCCGGGCCCGTGAGCTGAAGTTGCTGGCGTAGAAAGGCGCTGATGCAGGGCGGCCTCCGATCGATAATGTGAACTGCGTCACATTTTGTGGGATTTTTATACGCCCACTACGCCCTTTGGACGATCCGGATACGCCCCCTACTCCCTTATGATTCTCCCAACGCTGAGGGAAACCTTGGTAAGAATTCTGAAACTTCAGGCCTTCAGACTTCTTGTTCCGCGTTGTTTCGACGCCCGGGTTCGCGAAGGACCCACTCTATAGGAGCCACCCACATGGGCTGGCTCTTTTTTTATGGCTCGATAATGCGCCGGAAAGGCGGCAACGCGTCCAGCAGCAACTGCCCGTAGCGGCGGGCAATGATGCGACGGTCGAGGATAGTAACCCGACCGGTGTCGGATTCGGTCCGCAACAGACGGCCAACGGCCTGGACCAGCTTGATGGAAGCGTCCGGTACCGTTATCTCCATGAACGGGTTCCCGCCCCGGTGGGTCACCCACTCCGCCAGACTGGCCTCAATCGGGTCATCAGGTACCGAGAAGGGTAACCGCGTAATCACCACGTGGCTCAGATATTTACCGGGAAGGTCGATACCTTCGGCAAAACTGGCAACCCCGAACAGAACGCTGGGTATGCCCTCGTCGACACGACTACAGTGGCGGCGCAGAACCTCACCTTTTGCCATGTCGTCCTGAGTGGTAATCAGGTCCGGATATTCCGGTGCCAGGGCATCCCGCACCAGTTTCATCTGGCGCCTTGAGGTAAACAGCACCAGGGTGGCTTTTTCACCCGCCCACAGGTCCGGCAACCGTGCTACCACCTGGTCGGTAAAAGCATCGTCCGTGGGCATGGCGGTCATGGCAGGCACTTCCACGGTGGCCATCTCGCCGTAACGGAAGGAACTGGGAACCACCACGAACCGGCTGGTTTCCGGCAGGCCCGCCCGGGCTTTCAGGCGGTCAAAGCGACCCAGGGCTGTCAGGGTGGCACTGGTAAGAACCGCTCCATAAGCCCGTGACCAGAGCCTGGAGTACAACAGGTTGTCCGCCAGTACCGGGCTGCTATAGAGGGTAATATCCTCCGCATGATCCCACCGTTGCCGGACTGCCCAGCGAGCGGCAGGCGGCCCGGAGCGCTTGTCCTGGCTTGCCTGCTTTTCCTCCGGTGCCTCGGGATCCTCCGCCGGCTGGCCCGGATTATCGCTCCAGGCGACCCACAAGCGCAGTTGGTCTTCAGCGCGACTATGGAACGACCCGATCACCGGGTACCAGGATTCCGCGGTATCCCGGTCCACATCACTGGCCTTGCGCTCGTCGAAGGCGGTCTGCAACTCCTCAACCATTACCCCAAGCTGGCGCGCCATCGTTGCCGTTGCTACCCGGGCTTCCACCGCCAGTTCGGCCATGGCCTCTGGCAATGCCCCTTCCGGATAGCGCCACTGGGCAGAACGGCGTTCTTCGTTGAATTCCCAGCCGGTGTTCTGTTCGGCTTCCTCGTAGACCTTCGCCAGGGTGACATCAACCTCCCGGGAGGCAGAACTGATCCTGTCGATGGTCTTCGCTGCCTGGGTACCCGGAGTCAGGAACGGCTGCATCTTGCCCAGGGCCTGGGACAACTGTTTCAGCCATTGCCGTGTTGAGTTCAGCGGCACTGAGGCGGCAAAGTGATTGAGCGCCTTGTCCGGCAGGTGATGGGCCTCGTCGAAAATAAACAGGGCGTTTTCCGGCTCCGGCAGGATGGCGCCGCCACCCAGCGCCAGATCCGCCAGCACCAGGTCGTGGTTCGCCACCACGATATCGGCGTCGTCCAGGTCCTTGCGGGCATCGAAGAACGCACAACTGTCAAAGTAACTGCAGTGCCGGTTGGTGCACTGGCGGTGGTCGGTGGTGACCTGGCGCCAGACATCATCGGGAATCTGGTCCGGCC